>NZ_CAIWNH010000503.1 GCF_903913935.1 uncultured Mucilaginibacter sp. | reverse complement strand
TGATGGCTCCGTAGGTGCCTCCTGTTAGCTATTAGTTTTTAAAAGCGATTTCCCTGATCTTATCAGCTGATTTACTTCAATACAGAAGGCTATTTATAACCAATATAAGTAGCCTTTTTTGTTTTTATCCGGCAGCCTTATCTTGTACCGTCTTGTTCAAACATTTACAGTATATGGTTTGGCGGATGTTCTTTTACACTGTTTATTTGCCGGTAATAAACAGACAATAAATGGAAATCCTTATTAAAACAGCATGCGTACCCTATAATGTTATGATTCGGCTTTGGTGGTATCGGTATTTAGGTGATTAAACAAAACTGTATTTTAAATCGCTGATGCAGCTTTATCTTCAATTTTCGCATTAAATTTCCTAAAAATGGTTTCATAAATGATCTTCAGCCAGATCAATACGCATGGCAGCGCTTTGAGTTTATAGGGGATCACATAATTTACCCGGATATAATGGGGAAATAGGTCTGACGGCGAAAGACTTGTTAATAATAGCGCGAAAACAAATAAAAACAGCTCAAACGCGGTAACCGGCCGGTGCAGGTTCATAAACCATATGGCAACACCTGCAAAGGCAATGATATAGGTAGGCGATTCAGATGAACTGCTAAAGATGATCACAAAAATGAGCGTTGAAGCCAGCAACAATAACTGGTAGGGTATAACCCGGTAATATTTTATCCGGGCATACCAGGTGCCAAATAGAATTATACCCGGAATAAGTACGGTGATATTTGATAATTGCCTGTAATTAAAAAGGTTTCGAATCAATCCCATTGCTGAAATATCCTGGAGGCTTGGCCCTATATTGCTTAAATTCTTTTGAACCAGGTCGCCGTACCAATCATGGTAAGTTTGAATGATATAAGAAGGCGACGATATCAGCATCGGTAATAAAAACAAAACGACCGACCAAAATACAATGCTCAATATAAATTTGAGCTTGTTATCCGAAAAGAAAAAGAAAGCCAGCCCAACTATGCCGTAAAGTTTGATGAAAACGCCCAGGCAGATCATCAGTGCTGCCCAAAAATCCTTTTTATTCCGGATAAATACGAAACTCAAAATAATTAAAGCCCCGATTAAAGGGTTGATCTCGACGTTGGCCGTAGAGGTCATTAATTCATGTGCGCAAATAAGCAAAACAGGCAGGTAATATTGGTCTTTTAAGGGGAGTAATTTTATAGCGATATACAAGGCCCATGCATTAAACATTACCCAAAGTATGACACCCAAACTATCCGGCAATAGGGCAAATGGTGCCATCAAAAGGGCGAATACAGGGCCGTAATGATAAAGGTCGTTGTAATGCGCCGGCTGGGGGCCGAACACCGTATGCAGGTGTATAGTATTGATAAAGCCGAATTTATAGACAAAATAATTGTTGTGTATGTGATGGACAATTACGCTTTTTACCACAGCGAATAAACTCAGTCCAAAATAAAGGGTTAATACAAAAGCTTTGTTGTAAACAAGTTTGGCGAGTTTTGACATCAGTGATGATTAACCGGGTTTGGCTGCAAATATAGTAAACGGCTTAATAAGGTGTTTAAACTATCGGCAATTGAATTATAAATTCGGAACCTTTACCATCCACACTATTAACAAGTATGCTTCCGCTATGCCCTTTCACTACCATATCATAAGTTAGGGATAAGCCTAGTCCGGTTCCCTCGCCGGTTGGCTTTGTCGTAAAAAATGGCTGCATGATTTTTTCTTTAACGTGATCAGGCATGCCTACCCCATTGTCTTTTACTTTGATGGTGATTTGCCCGTTTTGTGTTGAAGTAGTTACCGATACTTCGGGTTTGTATTCTTCCCCCGCTGTTTTCTGTTTCTGATTCACCGCATAAAAGGCATTATTAAACAGGTTGAGCATCACCCGGCCAATAT
>NZ_CAIWNH010000502.1 GCF_903913935.1 uncultured Mucilaginibacter sp. | reverse complement strand
TCAAGCATTTTTTCATCTTCCAGGTAACCTTCCAGCCGGTCGCCTATATTTACTTTAGCAACGCCTGCAGGGGTGCCAGTAAATATCAGGTCGCCTTTTTTCAGCGTAAAATATTTGGATACGAAAGCGATGATATACTCAAATGAAAAAAGCATGTAAGATGTATTGCCCTGCTGCCGCGTTTGCCCGTTTACATCGAGCCTGAAATTCAAGTCTTTAAGATCCGCGAATTTTGATTTGGGTACAAAAACGCTTACCGGCGCCGAGTTATCAAAACTTTTGGCCAGTTCCCAGGGTAACCCTTTTTCTTTATGGCGGGCCTGGATATCGCGGGCGGTAAAGTCAACCCCGAGGGCAATTTCTTCAAAATAATTAGGGGCGAACTTTTCGCTGATGTTTTTGCCTTCCTTACTGATCTTCAGCACGACTTCTATTTCATGGTGAATATCTTCAGAAAAGTCAGGATGGTAAAAAGCCTTATTTTCCCGCAACAAAGCAGTATCCGGTTTCATAAATATCACCGGCACACCGGGCACGGGGTTGTTCAGCTCTTTGGCATGTTCGGCATAATTACGGCCAATAGCAATTATTTTCATAGTGCAAAACTATGCTTTTTATGTCTGAACTAAGATTCGTAGGATTAAAAGATTGTGTTAATTTCGGATTTCGGATGTTCGATTTCGGATTTGTAACTTGATTAAATAATAATGACCATTTCACCTAATTTGGTATGCATATGATAGTTTCAAAAAAGACTTTTTTAGACCTTTTTAGTGACCCAGCCCCGGCGCTCGAGGTAAAATTTTCACCATTGTCCGACGAACTTCCATTGAAAGTATTGGTGAGAAATAAACTGGGTGGCCAAATCGATAAGAAGGGTAAAAAATATTTAGAATCAATTTGTAAAGAGACAGGCCTTAAAGAATTTAATGATTTTTACAGTTCGCTTGATGGATTTGAGCTTTGCATACCAGTCTATCCGCCTTCTTGCACCCCAAACCCTGGTATTAAGATGATTACGGCCAATAATTTGCAAAAATTTACCGATCAGTATACTGGAAAAGGGAAGTGGGCGTGGACTATTGATTTGAATAAGAGCAAAACGTTATATCGCGGAAATAATAAATGGGTTGCTTTTGCCGAAGTGGATGGAGGCCCTTCTTGCCTGACGATTTTTTTAACTGGCGAAAATGCCGGATGCATTTATTTAGTCTCACCGCAACCTCACTTTAATATACTTAAACCAATATCAAAAAGCTTTAGCCTTTTTCTCGAGAGGGTAGTAAAGGACCCGGCCGCTTTTTTAAGACTGATTCGATCTTATGTATCAGTTCGGCGGTCAGACGGCCAAAATTATGGATATGTACCTATGAGCTATTTAACTGACTCTAACAAATCCGCTCAATAACCAATTAAAAAAATACCTAAAGGTCAATGCTGGAGTAAAAAATTCCGAATTAAAAATAAATCCGAATTCGAAATTTCGAAATCCGAAATCAGAGTACAGATATCCTCTTAATCACAGATTCAGTACCGGCGTAAATCCTCACAAAGTAAAAGCCCCTGTTTAGCTTATTATTTAACATATAGGAATATGTTTTTTCGCCGGGTTCGAGGCGCTGGTTAAAGATGGTGATAATGTCGTTTCCCAAAACATCCATAATTTTTATGGTAACGATGGAATAACGGGACAAATCGTATTTCAGGTTGATCTGGTCAGTTACAGGGTTTGGATATACCTGTACGTTATTCAAAAGCTTATCGTCTGATTTATAAATATTTACCTTTTGAGTGGAGATTATCGCCGGCTTTAGCGGGGGCAATACCAAATGGAGCGCACTTTTGCTTTGTTTTGGTTTTAGTAAATGTACATAGGTAGTGTCTGACTGCGAATAGGCAACATTATCGGCAAAGGCAAAATTCATGAATATCGCCGCGGCAAATATTGCAATCCATGAATTTTTTAAAGTAAACTTTCGCCTCATATTTTATTATTATTTACAAAAGTATAAATAAACAAATCATCCATCTACATAAAGGGGCATATATAAATCATTTTAACAAAATTTAACAAAATAAGGTTTTAGCGCCCATGATTTTATGAAATCC
>NZ_CAIWNH010000501.1 GCF_903913935.1 uncultured Mucilaginibacter sp. | reverse complement strand
TATCAGCCATATCATTATAATCAGGAAATACCCTTTGTGCAGCAATATAAGTTAAAGCCACAACTGAGCCCCAGTCATTAATCGCATCCATTTTCATGGCGGTTTGCAATACCCTGTGCAGGCTTAATGCGGATATATCTAACCCTTTGTGGGTAAAATCGTAATTATTTTCAGGGTAGCTGATGCCTTTGCGTACGTTAACACTCATACCGATAGAGTGTAAAACAAAATCAACGCCGCCGCCAAAATGTTCCTGGCTTTTGGTAAACAGGTTGGTAATATCGTCGTTGCTGGTTACATCGGCCGCTATTACAGGGGCATTACATTCTTCGGCGAGTTTGTTTAATTCGCCCATGCGCAAAGCAATTGGGGCATTGGTTAAAATAATTTCAGCACCTTCTGTTACAGCACGTTGTGCTACCTTCCAGGCAATGGACTGCTCATTAAGCGCCCCAAAAATGATCCCTTTTTTACCTTTTAATAAATTGTATGCCATGTTAAGAATTTGTTTATAATGGACGCAAAGTTATAAAATTAGTTTACAGTTTTTAGTGTGCAGTTTGCAACTAAAAATTTAGCAGTTAATGGGTTTTTATTTAGGCCAACTACCCACTTAAAACTGCCCACTACCCCAGCAATTCCCTTGCATTTTGCAGGGCGCTTTCGCCGGGTTTATCGCCGCTCAGCATTTTGGCAATTTCCAGTACACGTTCCTGTTTATCCAATTGTTTGATGCGGGTATAGGTAGTAGCGCCTTCCTCGTCTTTATAAACAAAATAATGATTTTGGCCTTTGCTGGCGATCTGCGGCAAATGGGTTATGGTGATCACCTGCAAATTGTCCGCCAGGCGCTCCATGATCTGCCCGACTTTATTCGCCACTTCACCCGATACCCCTGTATCTATCTCATCAAAAATAATAGTGGGCAAAGCGGTGTTTTGGGCGATAAGGGATTTAATCGACAGCATCAATCTCGATAGCTCACCACCCGAAGCCACTTTGCTCATTTCGGCAAGGGCGTGGCCTTTATTGGCGGTAAAAAGGAATTTCACCTCATCGATGCCGTTGGCCCCCAGCGAGCTCTCACTTTCGGACTTCCGGACCTGCCTGCCGGCAGGCGGGCTTTTCGGACTTCCGGACTCCATCTCTATCTTCAATGAGGAGTTACCCATCCCCATTACCTCCAGGGTCTTCAGCACTTCGGTTTCAATACCGGGGATCGCATTTTTACGGTTGGCAGATAGTTCGGCGGCGAGTTTTTCCAATTCGGTTCTGTCAGCATCCAATTGTATCCGTAGTTTTTCAATGGTTTCATCACCAAAAACAGCCTGCTGTATTTTGCCTGATAATTCATTTTGCAGCTCCAATAATTCAGCGGTGCTGTTCAACCGGTGTTTCTTTTGCAGGTTATAGATCAGGCTTAGCCTTACGTTTATTTCTTCGGCGCGCGCCTCGTTGGTATGGGTGCGCTGTTCAATAATTTCAACTTCATTGGCCACATCCTTTAATTCGATGATGGCGCTGTTCAGTCGCTGGTAAAGTTCTGCAAATTGCGGGTTAAAATGCTCCAGAACAGATAGCTGGTGCCCTGCCTCACGCAATTGTATAATGGCCGAAGTTTCGCCCTCATGCATCAAATAATAAGCCCCCAGCAGGTTGCGTTTAATCTCTTCGGCATGGCTCAGTTCGTTAAATTCCTGCTCCAGCTGTTCCTGTTCGCCGTCGGCCAGGTTGGATTTTTCAAGCTCATCAAACTGGAACTGGTAATAATCCAGCTCGGCTTTGGCCTTATCACTTTCTTCAATCAGTTGCTTTAATTTCGAGGTTGATTTTTTATACGACCGGAATTTTGCGCGGTAATCATTCAGCAAACCATCGTGTTTAGCAACTGCATCCACCACCAAAAGCTGAAACTCCGGGTCGTTGATCTCCAGGGTAGCGTGTTGTGAATGAATATCGATCAGCTTTTCGCCCAGGGATTTTAAGGCGTTCAAATTAACCGGGGTATCGTTTACAAAAGCACGCGATTTGCCGTCGGCCGAGATCTCCCGGCGTAAAACAGTTTCGGCCTCGTAGTCCAGGTCGTTATCTTCAAAAAAAGGTTTCAGCTCAAAATTACCGATGCTGAACAGGCCTTCTATCACACACTTTTTTTGCTGGTTAAAAAAATACCGGCTTTCGGCCCGCTGCCCCAAAATAAGCGAAAGCGCACCCAAAATGATCGATTTTCCGGCCCCTGTTTCGCCGGTGAGTATATTTAACCCCTTGCCAAATGTAATTTCGAGGTTATCAATTAAAGCGTAATTGCTAATACTGAGCTTTTGAAGCATAAAAAAAGTATCCTTGTTTTGGAGGATACTAAATTACGGTTTTTGGTTGATTAGCTTGTGGTTTTGGGTTGATTAAGTTAGATTAAGTTTGTACGTTTTCCATTGCCGTTTTAATTTTAGTCCGAAAGTCTGGAAGTCAGTAAAGTCCGAAAGATTATTGTTGGTTTGCCTTTTTTAACCCCTCACAACGTTTACAACCCTTGCAACCTATCACAACGAATCCTTTTTAGCCGGTTCGTAAATTTCAACGCCGCCAACGGTATCCCTCAATTTCCACTTCTTGTCCTTCATCGCCTTTTTCCATTCGGGGCTGTCAAATTTTTTACGTATTTGTTCACCTTGCTTCTTTATATCCTCCATTTGTTTTTTCCACTCAGGGCTGTTAAACTGCTTTCTCATTTCATCACCCTCTTTTTTCATAGCCTCCATCTCGGCTTTCCACTTAGGGCTGTCAAATTGCTTTTTCATTTGTTCAGCCTGATTTTTCATTGCCTCCATTTCGGCTCTCCACTTAGGGCTGTCAAATTGCTTTTTCATTTGTTCAGCCTGATTTTTCATTGCCTCCAT
>NZ_CAIWNH010000500.1 GCF_903913935.1 uncultured Mucilaginibacter sp. | reverse complement strand
GTATATTTGAGTATTAATGCTTTTAAACAACATCAAATTGATCTAAAGAATTCGGTATACTGCGAGGTGTACGTCTTAGATTTTATGACTTAACATACTGATAAAAAGCGCTTTATCTCACGATTTTTAAATCCCAGCGGGATCACTGGAGCCTCTCGAAGAAATTTGAGAGGCTTTTTTGATTTTACCCACCAAATTTGCTTTCCCTTCTAAAACGATATAATTTCAGGTCTGCAATATCCAGGTGATTACATCAGCTTTCGCCAAAAGTTTTTTTCAACAGCCCCCGACAATGCTAATATTTTTAGTGATTATTGTAAAATAATGGAGGAAATCGTCAATCCTGTTATGCAACTTGCAAATGACTACCTGGAAAGCACTAATACGATTGTTTTCCTAACAGGCAAAGCGGGTACAGGTAAAACTACATTTTTGCAAAACCTGAGGCAGACGTCCAAAAAGAAGCTGGCAGTAGTTGCGCCTACCGGTGTGGCGGCAATAAATGCCGGAGGCATGACGATACATTCTTTCTTCCAGCTTTCCTTTGCACCGGTCATCCCTTCGGGAAACGGGCGGTCTGAAGTTTTTTACAGCACGGAGAAAAAAGCGCTGCTATCTAGCCTGGAATTATTGATCATTGATGAAATCAGCATGGTACGACCGGATGTGCTCGACCAGATTGACCTGATCCTGCGAACCGAAAAAGGATCGGCCTATCCCTTCGGCGGCGTACAGCTGCTGCTGATCGGCGACCTTTCGCAACTCAGCCCGATCATTCGTGAAGATGACTGGTCCATTTTAAGATCCTACTACGCCACCCCTTATTTCTTCAGCAGCCAGGTGCTTCAAAAGGCGCCCTATGTGCGGATAGAACTGGATCATGTTTACCGCCAAAAGGAACAGGCTTTTGTAAATATTCTGAACGAGGTGCGCCATCAAATAATCAGTGCTTCGAGCCTTGAAATCCTCAATGCGCGCTATATCCCTAACTTCCAGCCCGATGCCGAAGACCCTTATATTACCCTCACCACTCATAACAACATCGCACAGCAGATCAATTCTGAATGGTTGGATGCATTACCGGGACAGGAACAAGTATTTACTGCGAGCATCCGAGGGGATTTTCCCAAAGACGCCTATCCTACTGAAACTGATCTGAAGCTGAAGATTGGTGCACAGGTAATGTTTGTAAAAAATGATAACTCAGCTGAAAAGCTGTTTTATAATGGCAAGATAGGTACAGTGTCACGGATTGAAGGGCAAATTGTATTTGTGCAATGCGGCGATGGCCAACGGGAGATTGCAGTAGAGGCATTGGAATGGAGCAATGTAAAATACCAGCTTGATGGGGAAGCTATTAATGAAACCAATGCAGGCAGTTTCGCGCAGATCCCGTTAAAACTGGCCTGGGCCATCACTATCCACAAAAGCCAGGGCTTAACGTTCGACCGGGCGATCATCGATATTGCCGAATCTTTTGCCCACGGACAGGCTTACGTTGCGCTCAGCCGTTGCCGGAGTTTAACCGGGATGGTATTACGTAACCCCATAGCCGCACACAACATTATTGGCGACCCTGCCGTGGCCCGCTTTAATGAGCAAAGTGCCGTTATACAGCCTGATAAACAAAGCCTGGAACGCGACAGGGAGCTGTACCGGCTGTTCCTGCTGACAGAATTATTTAATTTTACGCCGCTGCAGGCAAAGCTAAAAGATTTTAAAAGCCTGCTGCCCGATTTGGAGAACGACATTTTGCTTGTCGCTGCTAAATTCATCAAACAGCTAAAACCTGAGCGAAGCCAGCATGCAGCAGTTTATTTTCACGAGAAGTTGAGTACCTCTGTTGAAAAACTGCATTCACAATTGCCTGCGCTGATCGGTGAATCAAAGGACAAAGCCGGTAAGGCAGACCAACTGATCAGCTGGCTAATGAACCGCATGCGCCTGATGGAACATTGTTCGCTACAGCCTTTTACTTCTGATGCCTACCTGGCGGAAGTTAAAAACAGACCCAAAGTGCAGGAACGCTCCTATTTAAAAGCATTGAATGCAGTGCCGAATGAAAAACTTTATGTTAGTCTGCTGCTTTGGCGTGAAAAAATAGCAACAGCAGAAAAGGTAATGCCAGCGATGGTAATTTCCGAAAAGACCGCTGCAGCCATTGCCGAAAAACTGCCGGCAACATTAAAAACGCTGGGCGCGATCAAAGGGATTGGCCCGCATAAGGCAGCGCAATATGGCGCTGACCTGATCGGATTGATCCGCAGCTATCAACAAGAAATGAATAGATCTGGCACAGAGCAGGCCAGTTTATTTTAAGTGTTTACCGGGGCTTTAAAACTTTTACCCGACTGGAGTAATTCCTGCGTAATGGCCCGGGTATAGGTTTTAATCTCCTCCTGGAAAGCTGCGACAGAGGCGCCTGAGCGAATTTCTTCTAAACGCTTTTCCCAGCTACCGGTAAGCTCCGCCTGCGCAATGCGCTGGTTCCTCACAATTTCGTATACTGCTAACCCGGTTTCAGTTGGCACAAGGTTTTTCTTTTCCCGCAGGATATATTTCCGTGTAAGCAAGGTTTCGATGATTGCTGCGCGTGTCGCCGGCGTACCCAGTCCACTATCTTTCATGGCCTCTCTTAATTCTTCGTCTTCTATTTCCTTCCCGGCAGTTTCCAGCGCCTTTAGTAAGCTGGCTTCATTAAAAAGCGCTTTTGGCTTCGTTTGTTTTTCAAGCAAAACCTTTTCGGTTATCAGCAGATCTTCGCCCTGTGTCACTTTTGGCAAAGTAGCATTTTCCTCATCTTTCTTTTCTTCATCCTTGTCATTGAACACCGCACGCCAGCCTGCCGTTTGTATCACGGTACCGCTCGCCATAAATTTTGAGCCGGATAAAAGTGTGATTCTGGTAACCTCTTTGATACAATCCTGGTGGAAGGCTTCCAGCATACGCCCGGCAACCAGGTCGTAGATTGCCTGGTGATCTGCAGACAAATGCTGCGGCACTACCCCTGTTGGCAGGATGGCATGGTGATCCGTTACCTTTTTGGCATTAACACTGCGTTTGTTCAGCTTGGCTCCGGTGAGCGCCGCCGCCTGTTTACCAAACTCAGGGTGATAGTTTAACTTATCAATCAGGTCCGGTACACCGGCAAATACATCATCGCCAATATAGCGGCTGCCGGTTCGGGGATAAGTAACCAGTTTACCTTCGTATAAGTTTTGTAAAAGGCCAAGGGTCTGGTCAGCCGTAAATCCTTTGCGTTTATTGGCTTCCTGCTGCAAACTGCTCAGGTCATGCAATAAGGGTGGCGGTTCTTTCCGCGGTTTAGCTTCCAGGTGTTGAATATGGGCTTCACCCGTTACCTGATCCAATATGGCCTGCGCCTCTTCACATGTTTTAAAATTCTTTTCGGATATGGCTTTGAATACCTGTCCGTCTTTATCCGGATGGATAGCGACCTGGTAATACAATTGCGGTACAAAGTTCTTGTTTTCGAGATAACGGGCACAGATCATGGCCAGCGTGGGCGTTTGCACCCGTCCGAGCGATAAAACACCCCGCGTACCTGAGGCAAGGCTTAGTGCCTGTGTGGCATTCATCCCCACCAACCAATCAGACTGCGAGCGGCAATGGGCAGAATTAAATAAGGTATCATAATCTGACCCGGGTTTTAAGTTCCTGAAACCATCCTTGATCGCCTCATCAGTTTGTGACGAGATCCAGAGCCGCTTGAATGGCTTTTTACATTTGAGGTAATAATAAATATAGCGGAAGATCAACTCGCCTTCCCGCCCGGCATCTGTCGCCACAATGATCTCCGTAGCTTCGTCAAACAGCTTTTTGATGATATCCAGTTGCTTTTTTACACCAGGATCGTCAACCAGGCCATCCTTTGTTTTGACTTTACGGATAGCTAATTTAAATTTGGCCGGTAACATGGGCAGGTTTTGTACACTCCAGCCATAATAGCCGTATTCCTGAGGCGCAGCCAGTTGCAGGAGATGCCCGAAAGCCCAGGTAAAAGTATAGCCCTTCCCTTCCATATAACCATCCTTTTTGGTAGTGGCACCAAATACTTTGGCAATTTCACGCCCCACGGATGGTTTCTCAGCTATAATAACTTTCATAAACAGGTAGCGAATGTAGGCAATTAGCGAGGGCACCGCAATGGCTGTGGATAAATGGATAACAGGAGTATAAATGACGTTTTAGCCATTTACGTACCCTGCCATGCTTTGTTGAAATGTCATTTAAATGCCCAATATCATTACCGCCCTGACGCACAGATTTCGGTCCGTACGGCATTCATCGTACAAGGTAATTCGGTTAATGAAGAAGCACTTAACACCAATAATACCTGAAAATGCTTTCGCGACGCAGGCCATCAACCTGTCCCGTGGTTCGTTTTTACTGTCAGAAAGGGTGAAATGGTAGATATGAACCAGTCTGTAAAAGGCAATTGGCGCGCCGTTAATTATTACGATTGTACCTGGCACATCACATGCAGATTTTCGGAATCATAATTATTTCCGGGTCTATCCAAAGTCTTTTTTTATTGCGGCAATTTGTCTATAACCACTAAAAATTTATACTATTTAAACCAATACCTATACTTTTTAAACTATTGTTTTTAATAGCTTAATTTTATTTTTCAAATTGATATTTTAGCCTTACTTTGTGTTGGTATTACACCAACCTTTATAAACCAGTTTTACTTACAAATCAACACCGTTACGATCATGAAAAATAAATTTTCCGGATACCTGATGTTCGGCATTTTAATGCTTGCCGTTTTAAATAATTGCCGCGCCCAATCGAAAACCGATAAGATGACTGATGATAAGATCAGCTCGATCATCAAAAAATTAACACTCGAAGAAAAGATCTCCCTGTTACACGCCAACGGTATCTTTTCTGCCGGGGGTATTAAACGTTTGGGCATCCCGCACATCATGACGGACGACGGCCCTTTAGGCGTTCGCGAAGATGTTTTGGAAGGATGGGGATCGGCTAATTTAACTACTGACTCTGCTACATTTTTCCCTAATGGTTCAGCCCTTGCCGCCACCTGGAACCCAAACCTTGCCTACCGTTACGGGCATGATATGGCCGAAGAAGCACGCGTACGTGGTAAAAACGTAATGCTTGCCCCTGCGTTTAACATTTGCCGTACCCCGCTTTGCGGCCGTACCTATGAATATTATTCGGAAGATCCTTTTTTGAATAGCCGTTTGGCGGTACAATCAGTACAGGGTATACAAAGCCAGCATGTTGCTGCCTGTGTAAAACATTATGCCGTAAATAACCAGGAGATTGAACGCGGCCGCGTTAGCGTTGATATTGATGAACGTGCTTTACGCGAAATATACCTGCCCGCTTTTAAGGCATCCATTACCGAAGGTAAAGCCTGGACCATTATGTCGGCTTACAATAAATTGCGCGGCGTTTATTGCTCAGAAAATGATTACCTGCTTAAAAAGATCTTAAAAGGCGAATGGGGTTTTAAAGGCATCGTGATTAGTGACTGGGGTGGCACGCACAGCACCGTTGCTGCTGCAAATAACGGCCTCGACCTGGAGATGGGTTCCAATCCCCCTTACAATACTTATTATTTCGCCGATAAACTGCTCGACTCGGTAAAAGCCGGTAAAGTAAGTATTAAGGTGATAGATGAGAAAGTACATCGTATCCTATGGGTATTGTATCATACTGATATGAGCGCCAACCTGCCAAAAGGAAGCATCAACACGCTAGCCCACAGCAAAACAGCCTATGATATCGCTGCAGAATCTATCGTACTGCTAAAAAACGACAAACATTTATTGCCCTTAAATACAACGGCAATAAAAAGCCTGGCTGTTATTGGCGATAATGCTACCCATACGTTCCATTTAGGTGGTTTTGGCGCAGGTGTTAAAGCTAAATATGAAGTAACTGCCTTAGCCGGTTTGCAAAACCGTTTGGGTAAAACTATCGACATTAAATATGCCAAAGGCTATTCCGGTGCCTACAAAGTCGGCAGCAATCCCGAATTTAAACCCGATCAGGCATTGATTGACCAAGCGGCAGCCACCGCTAAAAGCGCGGATATGGCGATCCTATTTGTTGGCGGAAACCGTGACTTTGAAAGTGAAAGCGAGGACCGCAAAAACCTGGCCCTGCCATTCGCAGAACAAGCTTTGGTAGATGCCGTTACTGCTGCCAACGCCAATACCATTGTAATAGTTGTAGGTGGCGCGCCTTACGATATCGCTAAAATAAAAGAAAATAACCATACCATTGTTTGGAGCTGGTACAACGGATCAGAAAATGGCAACGCTTTGGCTGACGTATTGACCGGCAAAATCAACCCATCAGGCAAAATGCCGTTTACCTTCCCGGCGTCTTTAAAAGATTCACCGGCACATGCTTTGAATGCTTACCCCGGTGAAAACCTGAAGGTTGATTATAAAGAAGGGATCCTGGTAGGTTACCGCTGGTTTGATACCAAAAAAATCGACCCGCTTTATTGCTTTGGTTATGGTTTAAGCTATACCGGCTTTAAATACTCGGGCTTTTATACCAATAAAAAAAGCTACAAAGCAACAGATCTTATAACCGCAACTGTAAAACTAAAAAACACCGGTAAATATGCCGGTAAAGAAACCGTACAGTTGTACGTAAGCAAAACAGGCTCAGTTGTAGCGCGTGCCGACAAAGAGTTAAAAGCCTTTAAAAAGATCAATGTGGCCGTCGGCGAAACTGCTACCGTAACCTTGAACATCCCGGTAAAAGATTTGGCCTATTACGATGTCAAAACCAGCAAATGGGTAGTTGAGCCGGGTAAATACAAGCTACTTGCCGGTACGTCATCACGGGATATTGAACAAAGCGCAACTATTACGGTAGATTAATTTTTTGATGTGCAGATGTGCGGATGTGCAAATGATTTTTTGAGGTATCGACAGTAACCAATGATCGATAAATTTTAAAATATCATTTCATATTCGCGCATTTATTTAACAGTTTTATTTTTCAAAAGCTCCTCAATTAACCCTGACAAACTTACCGAAGCGGCAGCAATGAGTTCATCTGCTGCCCCGTAGTAAATATAAAGCGTATCGCCTTGTAAAACAGTGCCTGTGGGGAAACAAACGTCATCTACGTCACCGCCCATCAGTTCATAATCCTGGTCGGGTTTAAATAGCGGGTACGGCAGGCGGGCAATTTCTTTACACGGTTCATCAAGACCCATCAGGGCCGCGCAGCAGGAGTATTCATATCCCTTTACCGTATCTTTAACGCCGTGGTAAATAATCAGCCATCCATGTGCTGTTTCAATTGGCGGGCAGCCGCTGCCCACGTAACTTACTTCGTGCGGGTATTTGGGGCAAAGGAATATATGCTCATCAAAATGCAAAAAGTAATTCACCCAAAACTCATCTGTTAAATCAGCAATCTCATCTACAGCGGTTAACTGGATATCCGGTTTTATGCGGTGTAAAAACGTTAATTTACCCTTTATCCTCCTCGGGAAGAAAACCACGTCCTTATCTGCTAAAATATGAGCGCCCCGGCTATAGCGCAGGTATTTTTCATTTAAATTGCTTTGCGTTTTGGTATAACGATCAAAGTCATCATAAGTTATTTTTGGTACGATGATCCCCTGTTTGGTAAAAGTTTTCAGGTCAGTTGAAGTGGCTAATGCCCCAAGTGCGTTATCGCCATCAAATGCCACGTAGGAAAGATAATAGGTATCATCTATTTTCACGATCCGGGGATCTTCCATCCCATGCGATTCATAGTCAAACTCGGGCGTCAAAAAAGGTTGTTCCCAACGCGTTTTAACCAACAAGGGGCCATCCAGTTCACAATAGCCTATCGTAGAATAATTGCGCGTATGCACGGCCCGGTAAAACATATAAATGGTATCACCTTCCTTTATCACTGCGGGGTTTAGTACGCTTTCATTCTCAAAATCAAATTCAGCTTGTCGTAACAATACACCTTCTTTTTTTACAGTTATCATACTCAAAAGCCTCTTTTAAATTTGCCAT
>NZ_CAIWNH010000499.1 GCF_903913935.1 uncultured Mucilaginibacter sp. | reverse complement strand
TGTCCTTCCTGAATAAGGCCGTTCTTTGAAAATTCCAGCCATTTAGCCTTACCCCTAGCGCAGACGCCTAAAGCTGCGTAATCAGGTACACCGAAATGGGCAAGCCCAGCTTTTTGGCCTTTTGCCATGCCCCGGATATCCAGGCGAATTATTACTTCATTGGTTTTAGTGCGCAAGCTTCTTTGCGTAAGCGTATTGCCGGCCTTGAGCAAGTCACCGGCTGTTATAGGCTTAAATGCCTTCAAACGTAGCCACCCTTTTCGCTCGGTTAATGACCATTTGTCATTACGTGGTTGATAGTTCCATTCCCATTGTGGCTGTAGTTCCGATTCGTTGAATTCGTCACTGGTTTGATAATTAGAGGTGTTATTCGTTGAAAGAGGCATTTTACCTGACCAAACCATTTCGCCCATCTGCCTGGGTGGCGTTACTTTTCCAATTAACGGCCATCCGTCAGTCCAAAGTACCGGTAATAAACTGATGACGCGGCCAGACCAGTCACCTGTACCATGATGTGTCAAAAAAAACCAATCGCCATTCTGGGTTTGTACCAGTCCTCCCTGGTTCGGCTCGTTTATATGCTGCTGTGTATAGCTTAATTGTTTGGTCTCTAAATAAGGACCTTGTAATGAATTGGATCGCTCCATCATCAATGCACGGCCGTCATGTTTTACTTCGCTAAACAGATGGTAATAGGTGCCGTTGATCTTATACAGTTTATTTGCTTCGCTTCCCTTTGACTGATGGATAATTTTGTCTGCGCCTTTAATTAGTTGTTTTCCATCTGGGGTCATTTTAAAAAGATGTATTTGATACCCTTCGGAGAAATGCGTCCCAACTAAATAAGCCTGCCCGTCATCATCCCAGAAAGGGCAGCAGTCGTCCCATCCCTTTTGCCGCAATACACAGTGTAATGGTGACCATGGGCCCTCCGCGTTTTTAGCGGTACTCATAAAATAGCCTTCATCAGGTGTGCCAAAGTAAATCCAAAATCTATCAGCATGATACCTGATTGCACCGGCCCAAATTCCTTTTCCGTACCTGTTCATCTTTTTCCAATTCATCTCCGGCGAAATCTGGTTGAGATCCTTTACCGCGTGCCCCAGAATAGTCCAGTTTACAAGGTCTTTGGATCGGAGGATGACCAAGCCTGGAGAATATTGGAACGTCGACGATATCGCATAGTAAACTGATCCTACCCGAATACAGTCAATATCGCTGTAATCCGCAGGGATGATTGGGTTATTATAAATGCCATTCCCGGAGTCCCCCCAGTTTTGCCAATATCCCCATTTATGGCTATCTGTACCGGTTTGGCCGTTACTACGCTGACTGATCATGAAAAATATTATACCGATAAAAAAGATTCTGTTCATAAACTATAATAACAAATTTTAAAATGCATTTGCCGGGGGGGGACCTAAAAGGTACGATAGACGTGGCGACTGTATTTTCACCGCTTTGATGTGCCAGGTAGCGAGAGGCAACTCCGTCGATGCATTCTCGGCTATGCGGTTAGGTCCGGTATCGTTATGCTGAATTAAATAACCAGCATAGTGAATGATGACGTGGCTGTAGACCCATAATGACGAATACTGCTCCTGTAAATTGTATTTACTCGAAAATCTTAACTTGTATTCAAGCCTTAAAGGTTGTTGATTGAATACCCAGCCAGTTCCTGAAGTATCCGCGATGGCACGTTGATTAGATTTAATGGTATAAAAAGTGCGCCTATTGATTATAAAAAAGTGATTAACTATTCGCTTATCAGGGCCGGTCGTTTTCAAACCGGAGTGTGTAAAGCAACCGATTGTTAAAAAAATACACCTTGTTAAAATGGTGGTGATTATCAGAGCTTTCAATATCATTAAGTTTGATTTTATAAATTTGTTTTTTTAATAGACAAGCGCCGGCTTCCGTCAAAATCCGAACATCTGGATTTAATAGAAAAGTGTGAGCCGAAGTACGATTTATTTGTCTTCGATTAGCGAGCCATCCGAACCAACAACACAGATTCTGTCAGCAAGTGCGGTGCATAATGCATTATTTGAATCTCGGTTTAATCAGAAACCAGGAACCAGTTATTAAATGCTAATGAGAACCGGCCACATATATAAATAAATATTCCTATTTTTTTGAAAAAAATTCTCAATTATGGTAATAGCTCTTAATGATATGTTAATAATTCATAACGAGGGT
>NZ_CAIWNH010000498.1 GCF_903913935.1 uncultured Mucilaginibacter sp. | reverse complement strand
CTGCAAAAATATGATAAGCAAATAGCGGAGATTGCCAAAGGGAGCACTACCGCAACCAGTAATATCATCGTAACCGTTTCATCAAAAACGGCCCTGCAATCCGAATTTACGTTGAGTTATTTGGTGCACGACGCTGCCTGGTACCCGACTTATGATATCAGGGCAAAAGATGTGAACAGCCCGGTAAGCATATCCTACAAAGCAAATGTATCGCAGCATTGCGGCGAGGATTGGAAAAATATAAAACTCACCCTTTCAACAGGTAACCCTACGGTTAGCGGCAACAAACCCGACCTCACCCCGTATTATCTTAATTTCGGAATGTACTATGCTGATGATAATGCGCCCGTAACCCGCGGTACCGGCAGAATTATAAGCAGTGATGATAAATCGCCGTTGCCGGGCGCGTCCATCCGGGTAAAAGGAACGTCGATAGGCGCGGTAAGCGATGTGAACGGGAATTTCTCGCTCCAGATGCCGCCGGGCCAGCAAACCATCACGGTATCGTATATTGGCTATCAAACCCAGGAGCTGCGCGTTACCGGAAATTTTACTAACGTAATGCTTGTTCCGTCTGCAAGTTCTTTAAATGAAGTGGTTGTGGTTGGTTACGGTACAAGTGGTGATGGTTATGAGAGTTCCCCGGCTTATAAAAGCCTGGAAGGAAAAGCAGCAGGGGTTAATGTTACCGCTAATACTATCCCCATCGCCGTAAAACAAACCGAAAACCAAACTAACGTTGAGTTTAATATTGATAACCCCTTTTCAATACCAAGCGATGGTAAACAGTATTTAGCGGAGATCAGCGAGGTGGAGGTAAAAGCAGGATTCCAATACTCGGTTGCACCGAAGATCAGTACTGATGTGTTTTTAACAGCGCAGATAACCGACTGGAACAAGTATAACTTTCTGTCAGGCGAGGCCAACCTATTTTTTGAAGGAACATTCATAGGCAAATCTCTTATCGATACCCATTCCGTTGCTGACACGCTGAAACTATCCATGGGCACCGATAAAAACATTGTGGTAACCCGCACACTGGAAAAAGACCTGTCTGAAAAGCAGACTTTTGGTTCAAACAAAAAAGAAACAAAAAACTGGCTGATCGATATCAAAAACCGTAAAAACCAGCCTGTAAACCTGTTGGTGGAAGACCAGGTGCCTGTATCGCAAAATTCATCTATCGATGTGGAGGTGCAGGAAACCGGCGGTGTAAAACCAGATGCATTAACAGGTAAGATTGTTTGGAATTTCCTGCTAAATTCGCAGGATGAAAAAAAGGTACAATTAAAGTACCTGGTTAAATATCCTAAAATCCAATCAGTAATTGTTGAATAGATAAAATGCACGATCTGTTACCTACTTTACCGGGCGCACTTGATGATGTGATAAGCAGCTTCCCTTACTTTATGCCGGAGTTTTACCTGGCCTTATTGTTCATCCTGGTATTGGTAACCGATTTGTTATTTGGTAAAAATTCTGATAAATTATGCAGGATCATTGCCTGCGCGGGCATTTTGCTGGTGATCCATAAGGATTACCAGCAAAATGAACTTTTGCTGGCGGTGGCGCAGCCAAACGGTCATTTCTTTTTTAGCAATATGCTCCTGCTCAACCATACGGGTATCAGTTTTAAGCTGGTGATAGATGCGCTGGCTTTCATACTGTTGCTTTATTTTGCCTGGGATCACAAGCTCAATAAACATCCAAAAGGGTTGTCGGATCTGTACTCCATTGTAGTCGGTGCTATATTCAGCCTTCATTTAATGGTGATGGCGGTAAACCTGCTGTCCATCTATCTTTCCATCGAAATGGTTTCTATTGCTTCCTACCTGATGGTGGCTTACCGGGGAGAAAGTGTGCTCAGCACCGAATCCGGGTTAAAATATGTGCTTTTTGGCGCGGCATCATCTGCTATTATGCTTTATGGCATATCGCTTTTATATGCCATGGGCGGCTCATTAAATTTATACACCGGTGGTTTAATTATAGGACTAGCTCAGGCGAATAATGCTGCCGTAACGGTGGCCCTTGTATTGGTGCTGGCGGGCATAGGATTTAAGCTATCCTTTGTGCCGATGCATTTTTGGGTGCCCGATGTTTATGAAGGGGCATCCACCCCGGTAACTGCCTGGCTATCTACCTTGCCAAAAATTGCAGGCTTTGCTTTGCTGATCAATTTTTTAAGACCTTTTATTTATTTTCAGGGTTGGCCCGGTTTAGATTTCCGGTTGTACCTGGCGGTAATTAGCATAGTAACGATGATTGCAGGCAATTTTGCAGCCGTTATGCAAAGGAACGTAAAACGAATGCTGGCCTACTCCAGCATCGGCCACACGGGTTTTGCGCTAATGGTGATTGTTGTTTATAACGATACTGCCTTTTCAGCTTTGATCTATTACCTGGCTGTTTATGGAATTGCCAATATAGGTGCTCTGGCCCTTGCCACGTATTTTGCCAACGCCACCGGGGCCGAAAATAATGAAGGCTACAAAGGCATTGGTCTAAAGCTACCGGCCGCTTCTGTTTGTTTTGTAATTGTGCTGGTATCATTAACTGGCCTGCCCATATCAGCAGGGTTTAACGGGAAGTTGCTTGTGTTTTCGGCAGTGTATAACGTTTACCAGCTGAATCATAATCCCGTGTTACTGGCATTACTGATAACAGGCGCGATAACAACGGTGGTTGCATTATTTTACTATATTAAAATTCCGCGCAATTTGTTTCTGAAAAGGACGGAAAATGTGGTGGATATCACAAAAACGGCTATCAATATCATTATTTTGTCCATAATTATATGTTTTTTGATCGTTTTATTAGGACTTCGCCCAGATTTTTTAATAAATCATATTTAAAATCATGCTTTAGCTGATTTTT
>NZ_CAIWNH010000497.1 GCF_903913935.1 uncultured Mucilaginibacter sp. | reverse complement strand
TTCTGGATCTTTTTTTCAGCTGCCATTACCGGGCATTTGTCCGCGTCGCCTTTTATATCCGAAAAGTGCTGCATATACAGGTACACCAGCTTTGATTTTATGGCATGAAGCGCAGGCGCATTTTTACGCATGATGTACCAATCCATAAAACCGGCCATATTTTGTGCGATAATGCATTTTACTTTCGGAATTTCGGCCCTGCGTTTCAGCAGTGTTTCATCGTTGATCTTTGAAAGTGCGTCGACGTTGACAAGCGAGATATTTGGCAAATCCCCGGCCGAAGCTTCTACATTATATGGGATGGAAAGGTCGACAACCAATTTGGTATTTTTGCTTTCAAGGTGCGATTTTAAAACGATAGGCTCCGCAGCGTTCGCAGCTACCAGTATCACGTCAGCACTTTCAATTTGAGCCGCCAGGTCTTCAATAGGGGCATAGGTTAAACCTAATTCAGCGGCCAGTTCGGCAGCCTTTTCTTCCGAACGGTTGATAAGCGTTATATTAGTTGTTCCTAAATAATCAACCAGGTTTTTACAGGTATTACGGCCAATTTTGCCAATGCCAACAACAAGGATCTTTCGCCCGGCACATAAGTTAATGTGCTCCTTAATATACTCTACTGCGGCATATGAAACCGATACCGTACCGCTGCTTAAAGCAGTTTCATTCCTGATCATTTTTGAGGATTGAAAAACGCTGTTGACTAGCCGCTCTAAAAAGCAATTGATAAAGTTATAACCTTTTGCAAATTTAACCGATTGCTTCAATTGCCCTGTAATTTCGTAATCCCCCAGTATTTGCGAATCTAAACCCGCGCCAACTTCAAATAAATGCTCAACAGCGTCTGCACCATTTTTTATGTAGGCCAGGCGGCTAAATGTTTCTCTATCGCCGGTTGTTTGGGTGCAAAGTAAATTGATCAGTTGGCCAACATTCTCAGCGAAGCCATAGATCTCGGTTCTGTTACAGGTTGAAATAATAAATAATGAATGAAGCCCGAATTCAGGCGCAATCGTCAGGATATTGGCATATTGGTCATTGTTGATCGCAAACATCCCCCTGGTAGTAGCATCTGTTTTTTTATAATTGATGCCTGCAATAAAAAATTTTGAAATTTCTGCCTGAGATATATGATCCATTATTTTTTTCAATAGTAATTATTCCGGTGTAAAGATTCGCCAAATACGGCGGCCATACCTTGATGAGCATCATGATGTTTTGTGATATTTATCACTTTTTGTAACTCATTTCATTTTTGAGGGGAAAATCATTAAGGGTACTTCCTGGTTATCCAGCAGTTTTTTTGTAGTGCTTTGATGAAGCATCCGCATAATAAATGAGTGCTGGTGATGTACCATAGCTAACAGACCGGCACCGCTTTCTTTATAGATCCGCACTATATTTTCAGCAACGTCATTCCCTTTTATATCATGATAGGTGATCTTAGGATATTTTAATCTCGAAACCTGTTCCTCAAGTTCTATCTCTTTCTGGCTTTTTTCTTTTCCGGATTTATCCGGGTGGATGATGTGAATGATTTCAAGCTCGAAATTTAATAATTTGCCGAGTTTGGCAAGATAATGTATAGCCAGCATATCTGATTCATCAAAATCTGTCGCAAATATCACTTTTTTTAAATCCTCAAGGTTTATTTTTGACGGAATTACTAAAACCGGGCGACTTGACTTTTGAATGGTCGAGTTTAGATCGCTCCCGAACAAGCCATCATCGTCCGGATTAAATGCCCGGGCACCCATCAGGATCATTTCAACATGATGCTTCTGTATAATATCCGGAATGATAATACCGAGTTTGCCTTCGCCATTGTCGCAGTAAATGACAGGTTTGTGGTCTTTGGGCCCTAGTTTTTCAACATCGGTCTTAAGGGCGGTGGCGAGCTTATTTAAGTTATCCTTACTGTCATCATCTCCCCAAAAAATGTCTTCCGCAACCCATGGCTCAGCTACATAGGCCTCGGCTGAATTGGTAACGTAAGTATTAAATAACAAAAGGTTAGTACTAAGTTTAGCGCTAAGTTTAACCCCCAATTCTGCGGCGTTCTCTGAATTGTCGGAAAAATCTGTTAAAACAAGGATGGATTTCATATCGGGTCGTCAATTTAAATAATATGTAAATTTTCAAATACCGCGCGGTTTAAAGAATGATCATCATCACAAATAAAAAGTTAAGAATCACACTTTAGAGTGAGTAAGATCATTATTTGATGGTTTTGTTTTCGTGAATTTTACATAGGATATATTATACAATTAAATTAAAAACGACAATGAAAACTTTACTTGTAGCGACTGATTTCTCAGCCAATTCCAGGCATGCTGCTGAATATGCAAATAAACTGGCGGTTCAATTGAGGGCTAACCTTGTTTTGTGTAATGCTTTTATTGTGCCGGCAGAAGTGCCTGAGGCAGGCCTGGTTACTTGGCCAATGATGGAATACGAAGAAATGCTTAAAGACAGTGAAGAAGAGTTAAAGGCGCTTAGGACTTCTCTTGAAAAACAAAACAGTGATACTGATTTTAGCCCATCTATTCAATGTGAAAATAATGTTGGCGCTGTAACGGCGGTGGTAAATGATATTGTGGAACATCAGAGCATTCAAATGGTGGTTATGGCTACTCATGGAAACAACGGTTTAAGCCAATTTTTGGTAGGCAACCATACCAGGAGGATGATTGACGAGACCATTTGCCCATTGTTGCTTGTTCCTGAAACTGCCGGGATAAAAACAGTAAAAAAGATTGCTTTTGCGACCGACTTTCTGCATCATGAAAAGGACCTGGAAACAATTTATAAATTAATTGACTTGATTAGACCGCTTAATGCCGAATTGCTGATTACGCATATCCTGGATGAAAAGGAGCAAAGCCCCGAATTTAAAAAGTGGCTTGATCATTTCCTTGTTGAATTGTCGAACAAAGCCGATTATCCGAATATTTATTAACGGGTAGTAAAAAGCGATAATCCCGAACGCGGGCTTGAATGGTTATGTGAACATGGACATGTGGATATGCTCGCGATGGTACATAGAGGGCACAATATTTTGGAAAAGATATTTACTGGCAGCCATACCCAAAAAATGGCCGGGCATTCAACTATACCGTTGCTGGTAATTCCTGAACGAAAATAGTTATCCTTAAAAAGGTAATTGTCCTCAATTGGACGTTCGGGGAATTTGAATCAATAAATTTGCACCCGGTTTAATTTAATCTATATAAATAACGCTGCCCCATAAGGAGCAGCTTTATTTGTTTATAATATTCAGGCAATTGGCATTAAAGGGCTATTCCGCTGAGTTTTTTCTCTGCTGAGTACAGGTCTTCCAAAATAATGGCCAGGCTTTGTGCCTGAGACGTTATTTGAGGGAAAAGCTGTTTGTAGTAATCGATCCCTGTCTCCAGCTCGGTTTTAAATTTGAGCAGGTATTTTTGCTTTTTATCAGTGAAGTTTTTAACCTGGGCCGAGATCTCTTTTTGAAAATGGTCAATATACAGGTTAAGTTCGTTGATAAATACATGCGGGCGCTTTACATTTTGTAAAAGGTCAATTGATCCGTAAATATGCTTCACCATTTCCTCCAGGGAGTATGTTCTTGAAAAATAAGCCAGGTTAGGGCCCGGGCAAATAGTAACCGCTTTATTTTCCTTTGGTTTAGTGATGCCATACTTCAAATAAGCAGATGAACAAAGCCCTTCGCAAAGGCAGATCTTTTCTGTTACCGCTTCAACTTGCTCTTCATACTGTTCAGGGCTCAGGTCAAGCGTTTTTAATTGTTTAATTTTCAGGTTCTGGTACTCTCTTGATGCTGTGCAGATTGGTTCGGTGGTAAATTCCGTATTGGTTACCAGGTATTTTTTAACGCATGGGTTTCCGGGCCTGCCTTTATTTATCCGTTCCAAACGTTGTTTTTCACTGGTAGTACCCCTGAAGTTATTAAATAATATACCCAGGGGAGAGGAGTTGCTTACATAAAAAGCATCCTCGCCGGCATTTTCGAGAATTTTTAAAGTGTCTTCATCAACATTGGTCGCTTCCGGAACCAACAAAAATGGGCTGCCCCAACCAGTAACATCCAATTGATAATAGGTAAGCAAAAAATTATTTTCATCGGCTGTACCAATGCCGCCCTGAACACTTATGCGCTGCGGAGGAATATTTGAAATACTTATGCCTTTGATTAATAGTGCGGCCTTGTACATTTCAAACAACTCAAGGTGCAGTGCTTCTCTTTTATTTTTAAACTCTTCCAAAACAGGGCCCAGCAAATAGCCATCAGAGGCAAATGCATGCCCGCCACAATTTAACCCCGATTCAATCCTGAATTCCGAGATCCATAGCCCTTTTTTTGCTAAAAACTTGGCCTGGATGAGGCCCGAACGAAAGTCGCTTACTTTTAAAATGATCTTTTTGAGTGTTGAACCGCTTTCATCCGGAAGAAAATCAGCGAACGATTCAATGTAACTATAAAGCCTGGGGTTCATTCCTGCAGATAATATAACGGAAGATCTCAAATTACTGTGTGCGAATCCGCGCAAGGCGGTTAAAGCATCCGTATTTTCCTCCCCGGTTGACTCGTGGTTCGCCGTATAATTTGTTTTATCAACTTTCGACATGATATTCACGTCAATCTGGCCTTTTTTTAATTCCAATCGCAGCCTGTCCTGGAAAATCCGCCTGGTTCCTTCGTCGGTATACTCCTGCATCAGGTCGTAACCTTGTTTTAGCGGCGAAGATTCGGGCAGCAGGTCGAAATAGCGGCATATATCACTTCCTGGCTCAAATGGCTCGTTTTTTAATTGCTCAAATTGCTGGTTTACCAGTTTTTCAAGCAAATTCAGGTAAGAAGTAATACGCTTTTCCCTGAAACCGGGCTCAGCTTTGGTTATGGCCTCATAGGGCTCATTGTTCTTTTTTGCATGGTATTCGCGCATGCGCTCAATCAGCTCGTCATCAACAACGGATACAACTGATGATATTCCGTAACGGGCAACTTTTAGTGGGGTATCAACTGAATAACCTAATCCTAATACGGGTATATGAAATTTATGGATCATGAATAATTAATAATAGGGTGCAAAACAGTAATAGTTATGTTTTCCCCCAAAGCTACGGGTTGTAATAAACACAAAAACTGACGAAGGTCACTTTTTTATAAATTTTAGATCATTATTTGCCCCATTTCGGGGTGGCATCTTTGGAATAATAAAATTAAACTATGAAAGAAAGCGCCATAGAGGGGCAAACCTTGTGCTATCATTGCGGTAACGAATGTATTGAAGAACTCCATCTTGTTGATTCAAAAGCGTTTTGTTGCCAGGGATGTAAAAGCGTTTATGAAGTATTAAATGCAAACAATCTTTGTAATTATTACAACTATAATCAACACCCCGGCGCAAACAGGGCAATTGTTGATGCACGTTTTGAATACCTTGATAATGTAACCATTATCAGCGACCTGGTTGACTATTCGGATGATAAGATAACTATTGTAAGTTTTTATATTCCTGCTATTCATTGCAGCTCGTGTATTTGGCTGCTTGAACAGCTTAACAGGATAAATCCGGCCATACACTACAGCAGGATCGACTTTTTAAAAAAGCAGGTAATTATCAGGTTCAGCAATGCCGAAATAAGTTTACGGCAAGTAGTGGAATTGTTATTTAATATAGGATACGAACCCGTGATCAGCCTGCAGGATGTTATCAAGAAGCAGGCAAAGAGCAGTAAGGATAACCTGGTTCAAAAAATTGCTGTAGCCGGTTTTTGTTTTGGCAACGTAATGCTGCTGAGTTTTCCTGAATATTTTGGCCTGTCAGGCGTAGAGCAAACGTTTAAACACTTTTTTGGCTGGTTAAATGTTTTGTTTTGTTTGCCGGTGGTTTTTTACAGCGGAACTGAATACTTTGTTTCGGCATGGAACAACCTTCGCAATAAAGTATTAAATATTGATTTTCCGCTGGCTTTAGGTATTGCTGTTTTGTTTATCCGCACGGTAACTGAAGTATATACCCGTACGGGCGCCGGTTTTGGCGACACCTTATGCGGGCTGGTGTTCTTTTTGCTGATCGGCAAATTTGTTCAGCGAAAAACTTATCATCATATTTCGTTCGAGCGTGATTATCGTTCATTTTTTCCCGTAGCTGTATCAGTTATTGAAAATGACGCGGAAATACACCTCCCGCTGTCACAATTACAAACAGGGCATCGCATCGTCATCCGGCATAACGAGATCATCCCGGCAGACGCCATTTTACTGAAAGGGGAAGCTTTAATAGATTTTAGTTTCGTAACCGGCGAGGCAAATCCGGTGAGCAAAATCCTGGGCGAGATCATTTATGCAGGCGGCAGGCAAACCGGGCAAGCCGTAGAGATGGAAGTAATAAAACCTGTTTCGCAAAGCTACCTAACGCAATTGTGGAATAATGAAGCTTTCGCGCACGGCCATGGAAAAGATATGCAAACTTTTAGCCAGAAAGTGAGCAAATACTTTACCGTAGTACTACTGGTTATCGCTTTTGGCACGTTATTATATTGGTTGCCAGTTGATTATAAAAAAGGGCTTGCTGCTTTTACAGCAGTGCTTATTGTAGCCTGCCCATGCGCTCTCGCTTTAAGTACTCCGTTTACCATGTCAGCAGCGCTCAGCATTTTCGACAAGAATTTTTTCTACCTGAAAAATACAGCGATAGTAGAACACCTTGCGAGGATAGATACCATTGTTTTAGATAAAACAGGAACCATTACAACCGGTGACAGCAAAACAATAAAATTTGAAGGCGCTTTAACCGACAAAGAAAAGCAGTTGATCTATAGTGCATGTATAAACTCGAGCCATCCGCTAAGCCGTATGATATATACACACCTAAGCGGGCAGAACCGTTTAAAAACGGAAGAATACGCAGAAGTTCCCGGCCAGGGAATACTGGCAGTAGTTGACGGCCATTACCTGAGAGTTGGCAATTCCAAATTGGTGCTTGGTCAAAATGAAGATGAAACGCAGCTTACCAGGGTGCATATTTTGCTTGACAATGTTTATAAGGGATATTTTGCATTTATCCATCAATACCGGCCGGGACTCGAAAATATCAGTGAACTGGCGCCAGCCTATAAACTCTTTTTGCTATCGGGTGACCAGGATCATGAAAAGTATGAATTGCTTAAGTTTTTTAAAAACCAGGAAGCAATGCATTTTAATCAATCGCCCCAGGAAAAGCTTGATTTTATAAATTCCTTACAGCATTCAGGAGCTACGGTAATGATGATAGGGGATGGGCTGAATGATGCCGGCGCGTTAAAACAAAGCGACCTGGGTGTTGCCCTTACCGATAATGTAAATAATTTTTCACCAGGCAGCGATGCCATTTTGGATGGATGCTCGCTAATAAAACTACCAGTGTTTCTTGAATTTTCAAAAGACACGGTACATATTATCTATTTGTCCTTCCTGATATCATTAACTTATAATGTTATAGGGTTAAGTTATGCGGTAACGGGCAATTTATCACCATTGGTGGCGGCTATTTTAATGCCATTAAGCACAGCAACAATTATTTCATTTACAAGCATAGCTACACGCCTGGCTGCAAAAAGGCGAAAATTGATATGACGATAATATTTTTTTTAATAGGATGTAGCATATTGCTTGCTCTGGTTTTTTTAGGAGCATTTTTCTGGGCACAAAAGAGCGGGCAGAATGATGACCTGTATACGCCATCGGTACGGATATTATTGGATGATGATGACGAAAACACCGAGAATAAAATAAAAAAGTGATGA
>NZ_CAIWNH010000496.1 GCF_903913935.1 uncultured Mucilaginibacter sp. | reverse complement strand
CGTAGATTGCATCTACGGACTGACTATGCCTGTAGTTTGTAACTACAGCACGCGCGGTCAAATTCTATTCGTCGTCGAAGGGTCTGTCACGCACGACCCTGCGTTTTAGGTGATGTTAGGGTGTAAATTGCCGGCCATCTTAAATTAATGGCCATATTTCCTCGTTATACAAACATCGCACGCAGGGTCGTCTGTGACAGACCCTGCCGGGACGAAAAGTTGCAACTCGCGTTGCGATAAAGATATATTTCAAAAATCGCACACTAGTATGCAGCGCAATCAACAGGCGCGGGGGAACTCCAAATTTCAAGCGCTCGTGTCAAGGCAACCTTTTTTTAAAGCTTAAAAAAGTATTCGACAGAAATGTTAAACGCACTATTTTTGTTATTTGCGCCACCACTGTAAACATCGGTAATTCCCATACTGTAACCGCCACTTATCGCAAACCCTGAAGTGAATTGGTAGCCCGTTAAGGCACTTAGGCCGACGTCGGCACGGTGAAGCCCCTCATTATTCCCAAAAAAGAAATTGTTTCTCAAACCAGTATAAATATTGGTGGCTAACGTCCCAAAACTTATATAGGGGCCTCCGCCGATGAAAAAATTACCGGCGCGTTCTTTTTCATGATATAAAAAATTAACGGGGATTTCCAGATAGTTAAGGATCAGTTGCTCGGTTTTGGTGGTATTTTGTCCGCCCATTTTAGTAAACAATAGCCCGGGTTGTATGCTAAAATTTTTAAAACCAATATCTACCAAACCGCCTGCTCGAATGCCGATCAGATAACTGCTGGTTATGGGATTGCCGTTGCCGGAAAGATTGGAATAATTAATGCCTGCGCTAAGGCCATAGCTTACGGTTTGTGAAAAGGTTTTCGATGCAAGTAGCACGAGCAAAATAAGTAAGGCTTTTTTCATTTAATTAGGTTTAACCATAAAGATATTAAATTTTTCCCGCCTGTACAAGTTTGCAACCTGGACACATAATATTTAAACGTACCGCTTAAATTGAAATCAATGTACCGTTTCAAGCCTAGGCCTCAAGCCGGTACTGCCAGAAAGCGACATCTTTTTGGCGCGTAATAACCTATATTTACAATTACTTACGTTTGTGAAAAATGAAACGATATCCCTGGTTCTTCCTTTTACTCTGCTTTGGCTGCGGACACCCCAAAGCGCCGGCCATTTCCATCAGCCTGGTAAACAACAGCAAATCCATCCAATTCAAAGGCCTCGATCGGGCAATTATGGGGGAAGTAACCCGTAATGCATCACCTGCCGTGTGGGAAAACCTCATCCCGGTTTACCAGATGCCTGCAGATACAGATCTGAAAGATTACCAGCCTATCCAACCCGGCAACTACCTGGTTAAAGACAGCGTTATTGTATTTACGCCTGATACCCCGTTTGTAAAGGGCCATACCTATTTTATGCGTTATTTCCGCTTTGAAGGCGGTACCAAGCCCTGGGATTTTATCGGGGGCAATAAGAAATTAGGTAGTGTGCCTCACCAGGATTTGGTGTTTAAGGATTAGTTAAAGAAAGTTGTAAAGGGTTTGAAATGTTAAAAAAAAAACTGATTACTCCCCTTACAACCCCTCCAACTCACTACAACATTTACAACCTAAAACTAATCAACCAAAAAACTTTGCAACCCCAAAAAAATACATTACATTTGCATTTGAATTAAAAAAGAGGGGGCGATTGTCCCCTCTTTTATTTTATCAATCAAATTATCTAAGGGATAATGAATATTGAAAAAAGAGTAAAAGAACTGGTTGAAGAGAAGATAGCTGATAAACCAAACCTGTTTATAGTCGACATAAAAATGCACTCGAACGGTAAATTGGTGATATTGGTGGATGGCGATAACGGCATCGGCATTGATGATGTTGCCGGCATAAGCAGGTACGTGGGTTTTAAGCTGGAAGAGGAAAATGTGATTGAAACGGCTTATAACCTGGAGGTTTCATCGCCGGGTTTGGATGTTCCGCTTAAACTCATCAGGCAGTATATTAAAAATATTGGTCGTAACTTAGCTATTAAAATGGCCGACGGCACCAAAAGAGAAGGCAAACTAAGTAGCATTACCGAAGATGCCATCGTAATAGAAGAAAAAGTAAAAGAAAAGGGAAAAAAAGCCGAAATTATTGAGGTGGTTATCCCGGTAAATACAATAGCAGAAACAAAAGTTTTAATATCATTCAAGTAAGAATTATAATATCATTCAAGTAAGAAAATGAGCAATATTAATTTAATTGATTCTTTTCAGGAATTTAAAGATTTCAAGAACATCGACCGCCCAACCATGATGAGCGTACTGGAAGACGTTTTCAGAAGCATGATCAGGAAAAAGTATGGTACCGATGAAAATTGCGACGTAATTGTTAACACAGATAACGGTGACTTGGAAATCTGGCGTACGCGCAAGGTGATGGAAGACGGTTTCAGTGAGGATGACGACCTGGAAATTGAACTGGCAGAGGCAAGAACATTGGACCCGACTTTAGAGGTTGGCGACGAGTATATTGAGCAGATCACCCTGGAGAGTTTTGGCCGCCGCGCTATTTTAGCTGCACGCCAGACACTGGTTTCAAAAATTTTGGAATTGGAAAAAGACGAGATCTTTAAAAAATATAAAGATCGTGTGGGTGAAATTGTAACCGGCGAGGTTTACCAGGTTTGGAAAAAAGAAACTTTGGTGCTTGATGATGAAGGCAATGAATTATTGCTGCCAAAATCAGAACAGATCCCTGCAGATTACTTTAAAAAGGGTGATACGGTTAAAGCGGTAGTTGATAAGGTGGATATGCTGAACAGCAACCCTAAGATCATCATTTCGCGCACGGCGCCTGCATTTTTGCAGCGTTTGTTTGAAATGGAAGTACCGGAAATATTTGACGGACTGATCACCATTAAAAAGATCGTTCGTGAACCGGGCGAGCGTGCTAAAGTTGCCGTTGAATCATACGATGATCGTATCGATCCTGTTGGTGCTTGCGTGGGTATGAAAGGATCGCGCATCCACGGTATCGTACGTGAGTTAAAAAACGAAAATATTGACGTAATCAATTACACCAATAACTTGCAGCTGTACATCCAGCGCGCATTATCGCCTGCAAAAATCACCTCCATTAAACTGGATGATGAGAAAAAAACGGCAGCAGTTTACTTAAAACCCGACCAGGTATCCTTAGCGATTGGCCGCGGCGGGCATAATATTAAACTGGCCGGTAAATTAACAGGCTATGAGATCGACGTTTACCGCGAAGCGGATGAACAGGACGAAGATGTGGATATAGAAGAATTTTCAGACGAAATTGATAGCTGGATCATTGATGAATTTAAACGAATCGGCCTGGATACTGCTAAGTCAGTATTGGCATTAACGGTTAACGAATTGGTAAAACGCACCGACCTTGAAGAAGAAACTGTGAAGGATGTGTTATCAATTCTGCAAGCTGAGTTCGAATAATCGTTATAACCAAAATTAAAATCGTATTTTTGCACAAAAAAGCAGAGAAAGCATATAATAAATGTCAGAAGACAAATCAATAAAATTATTTACAGCAGCAAAAGAGCTGAATATCGGTACGGGTACCATTGTTGACTTTTTAGCAAAAAAAGGGTACAAGGTTCAAAAGCACCCTATGGCCCTCCTTGATGGCGATATGTACAACGCTCTGTTAAAAGAATTTGCTGTAGATAAAATTATTAAGGAAGAAGCAAAGCAGATCAGTATCGGCAAGATCCGAAAAGAAGAACCGGTACATATTCCTGAAAAGCCAGCTGAAACCCGCCGTTCGAGAGATTTCGAGAACGAAGAGATCCTTATTAAAAATACCGGCCACCATTTTACCCCTCCTGTAGCAGAAAAACCAAAACCGGTTGAACCTGTTGCACCTGCACCTGTAAAATCAGAGGAACACGCTGATGCTTTACCGGGTGTAAAAGTTGTAGGTAAAATTGACCTGGATAATTTGAACGCGAAAGTTCAGCCGGTTGAAAAACCTGTTGAAGTAATAGCGCCGGTAGTTGAGGTTGTTAAACCTGAGGTTGTTGCTCCCAAACCGGAGCCGGAACCAGTAAAAGAAGCACCGAAAGAAATTATACCTGAAGCACCGAAGGAAGAAGTTAAAATAGCAGAGGTTAAGGAGCCCGAAGTTATTGCTGAACCTGCGAAGGTTGAACCAAAACCCGAACCAGTTGCAGTTGCAGTTGCAGAGGCCCCCGAAGAACCACAGGAGCCTGAAGTGATCCGCGCGAAAGCGGAGCGTTTAACAGGACCGAATGTTATCGGTAAGATCCAATTACCGGTGGATGCGCCAAAACGCAACCCGGTAGCTTCATCTTCAAACACCAACAACGCCCAGGATCATAAACGCAAACGTAAGCGTAAAGATCACCAGGGCAACCATCCGGGCAATAACCCGGGCCAGCAGGCTGCAAACCCTCCGGGCCAGCAGCAACCGCATGGCGGTAACCGTCCTGATTTCAGGAACCGTGGCAACAACCCGCCTGCAGGCGGACCAGGTGGCGGCAACGCTGGAGCGGGCAACCGTCCTGATTTCAGGAACCGCAGCGCAGCTCAAAACAGCGGCCCTAAAGAAGAACCTACAGAAAAAGATATACAAGACCAAATAAAGGCAACTTTAGCTCGCTTAAGCGGTGCCGGTAAATCCGGTAAATTCGCGCAGCGTGCCAAGTTCCGCCGTCAAAAACGTGATGATGTTGCCGCTTCTGCTGAAGAACTGGCAATGGAAAACGAATTGCAGGCGAAAGTATTAAAGGTTACCGAGTTTGTAACGGCCAATGAACTGGCTTCGATGATGGATGTTTCTGTAACACAGATCATATCCACCTGTATGAGCCTGGGCATGTTCGTTTCTATCAACCAAAGGCTTGATGCGGAAACGCTGAGCATTGTGGCAGATGAATTTGGCTACCAGGTTGAATTTGTAAAACCACAGGACGAAGAGGGCAGCCTTGACCAGCCTGATGATCCGGCTGATCTGATACCACGTGCACCGATCGTTACCATCATGGGCCACGTTGACCACGGTAAAACGTCATTGCTCGACTTTATCCGCAAAACCAACGTAATCGGTGGCGAAGCAGGCGGTATTACCCAGCACATTGGTGCTTACGAGGTAACACTACCTGACGATAAAGGAAAGATCACGTTTTTGGATACACCGGGCCACGAAGCGTTTACCGCTATGCGTGCCAGGGGTGCCCAGGTAACTGACATTGTCATCATTGTAATTGCCGCTGACGATAGCGTGATGCCGCAAACCCGCGAGGCCATAAACCACGCGCAGGCTGCAGGTGCGCCAATCATCTTCGCATTCAATAAAATAGATAAACCGGGTGCAAACGCCGATAAGGTGCGCGAGCAGTTATCAGCCATGAATATTTTGGTTGAAGAATGGGGCGGTAAATACCAGTCGCAGGAAATATCAGCCAAAACGGGCCTGAACGTGGAGTTACTTTTAGAAAAAGTATTACTGGAAGCCGAATTATTGGAGTTAACAGCCAACCCGAATAAACGTGCCGTAGGCACGGTAATTGAAGCTGCGCTGGATAAAGGTCGTGGTATTGTTACCACCATCCTGGTACAGGCAGGTACATTACGTGTTGGTGACCCTATACTGGCAGGCTGTTATAGCGGTCGTGTAAAGGCGTTGACCAACGAGCGCGGCCAGCGTGTTGAAAAGGCTGGCCCGTCAACCCCGGTACAGGTTTTGGGTATGCAGGGAGCGCCTACCGCAGGTGATAAATTTAACGCGCTTGAAAGCGAAGTGGAGGCACGTGAAATTGCCAACAAACGCTTACAATTACAACGCGAACAGGGTTTACGTACGCAAAAACACATCACTCTTGATGAGATCGGCCGCCGATTGGCAGTTGGTAACTTTAAGGAACTGAATATTATTGTTAAAGGTGACGTGGATGGTTCTATCGAGGCATTGTCTGATTCCTTACTGAAACTATCTACTGAGCAGATCCAGGTGAATATCATCTCGAAAGCTGTTGGGCAGATCTCCGAATCGGATGTATTGCTGGCTTCGGCATCAGATGCGATCATCATTGGTTTCCAGGTGCGGCCATCAGGCGGCGCGCGTAAACTGGCTGAACAGGAACAAATTGATATCAGGCTTTACTCCATCATTTACGATGCGATCAATGAGATCAAAGCGGCGATGGAAGGCATGCTTGCACCAACGTTCGAAGAGAAAATTGTTGCCAACGTAGAGATCCGCGAAACGTTTAAGATCAGCAAAGTTGGTACCATCGCAGGTTGTATGGTGCTGGATGGCAAGATCAACCGCAATAGCAAAATACGCATCATCCGCGAAGGTGTGGTTGTTTATACGGGCGAACTGGCTTCGCTGAAACGCTACAAAGACGATGTGAAGGAAGTAAGTGCCGGTTACGAGTGCGGCTTGAATATCAATAACTTTAATAACATTGAAGCTGGCGATATTGTGGAAGCGTATGAAAATGTAGAAGTGAAAAGGAAGCTGTAACAGGCATCTGTAAAAAATAGCAAGGCCCGTTGAGTAATTCAGCGGGCCTTTTTTTATTTCTTTTTATTTTGCTTCGCATGATGTATGCTGTGGCGGCGATGCTTCAGCCTATGGGCCTGGTGTTTTCGCCCCTGATGTTTTTTGTGCCTGCTGCTGCGCTGTTTCTTACGATGGCTGCGTTGTTTGGCTTGATGTTTTTTTTGATGGTAAACCTTATGCTGCTGCTTTGGTTGCTGCTGCTTTTGTGGTGCCTGTTGCGCCATGGATACGCTAAAACTTAACATTACTAAAAGCGATAACGCTAGTACTTTTAATGCTTTCATAAATTCTTTTGCTGTTGTTTTATATTTAATTCAATAGTAAATAAATCATCGCAATTTATAAAAAGCCCGGTGTAACGTATCCGTTTTTAATTCATTTAACTATTGCAATAAAATTGTTACAACCAAAATAAATAAAACGAGCCCTGTCGCGATTTAATCTTTGAAACGTATTGGTTATTAACTTAAAGTAGTGTAATTTCCCAGCTTAACCTTAAATTATGAGAAGACGGACCTATTTACCTTTAATCTGGGGTATATTATGCCTTATCGTCAGCAAAAAATCTTTTTCACAGGGAGCAAAACCCGATAGCAGTTCGCAGCAAGGCGCTTTGAATGGCACACTATCGTTATTTTATGCTTCTATTGGCAAACAATCATCCTTGTATAATGGTACCGAATACACCTATTACGACCCTTTAATAACCGGGAATGCCTATTTTTTGGATGTAAAAGCGTTTGCACCGGGTGTTGTCAATTATAACGGGATAACTTTTAGCCAGGTACCAATGTTGTATGATATTTACAGCGACCAGGTTGTTGTGTTGCTTTATAATCATTTCACCAAGTTCGCCTTGGTTAAAGAGAAGGTAACCAGCTTTGATTATTTAGATCATCACTTTGTAAACATAGATGCCGACACATTGGCGAATAATACTGTCCTGCAATCCGGTTATTATGATGAGCTGTATAACGGTAAAACACAGGTGCTGGCTAAGCGATCAAAAAATATTCAGACTGCCGCCGGGCAAACAACTCTCGAATCCTATTTCAATCCGGTAAAAAGCTATTACATCCGAAAAAATAATGTTTACTACGAGATCAGCAGCAAAAGTTCGATGCTGGATGTTTTAAAGGATAAAAAGAAACTGGTACAGCAATATATCAGAGCAAGTCAATTAAATTTTCGCAGAGAACCTGAAGAGGCTATGGTCAAAATAGCATCTTATTATGACCAAATATCTAAATAATATGAGAAAAACATACCTTATCACTGTTTGCGTTTTGTTTTTCTTACAAATCGCCCTGGCGCAACAAAAAAACCCAAAACTGATCAGTTGTAACTTTCAACAGGCTACCATAGCACAATTTGCCGCTGATCTGGAATCGAAAAGCAGCGCCCGTTTTTATTACGACCCGGCGCAGTTTGACAGTTTGCGGGTAACCCTGCAAATAACTGAACAGCCTTTGGAGAGTATTTTGTACGCCGCATTTAAAAATACCAATTATCATTTTGCCATTACCTCATCGCAGCAGGTGTTTATTACAAAAGGCAGACAGATCAAAACAGACCTGGCCCCGGGTTTTACAAGCATTGCGCCTGTAAACAATGCGCAGTCATCGGCTGTTGCTGACTACTCGGATGATAAAGATAAAAACGTGCCGGATGCCACCACAGAAAATAAGCTTTATGAAATCGGCACACGTACAAATACCATAAAAGCCGGCAATGCAACATTAAGCGGATACGTACGTGACATCAAATCGGGCGAGGCTGTGGTTGGGGCAAGTATTTACGTGGCCAACACAAAAACAGGGGTAGCTACCGACCAGTTCGGTTATTTTACCATAACGCTGCCACGGGGCCGGCACATACTTATTGTTCGTGGGCTGGGGATGCGTGATACGCGGCGCCAAACTATTCTTTATAATGATGGAAAGCTGATCATCGAAATGCAGGAACAGGTAAACAGCCTGAAGGAAGTTAAAATATCGGCCGATAAAGTAGCCAATGTACGCAGTGTGGAGTTGGGTGTTACCCGGCTCGACATAAAAAACATCAAGCAGATTCCTACCGCTTTTGGCGAAACCGATGTGTTAAAGGTGATTTTAACCCTGCCTGGTGTTACCTCGGTAGGCGAGGCCACAACAGGGTTTAACGTTAGGGGTGGTTCAGCAGATGAGAATTTGATTTTGCTTAATGGCGCCACCATTTATAATCCTGCGCACTTTTTTGGCTTCTTTGCAGCCTTTAACCCCGATATTGTTAAAGATATTGAACTGTATAAAAGCAGCATCCCCGAAAAATTTGGCGGACGGCTCTCATCCGTACTGGAAGTAACCAACCGCGAAGGCAATAAAAAAATATTTACCGGTTCGGCGGGTATTGGTTTATTAACCAGCCGGCTTAACGTGGAAGGCCCGATAGTAAAAGACAAAACCTCTTTTATATTTGGCGCCCGTACCACCTATTCAAACTGGCTGTTAAACTTACTGCCTGACGCTTATAAACATAGCTCCGCTTCATTTTACGATGTGAATCTCGATATCAGCCACCAGATCAACGATAAAAATAATATTTATCTCTCCAGCTATATCAGTAATGATAAGTTTAAACTGAACAGCGATACTACTTATTCCTACAGCAATAAAAGTGTATCCCTTAAATGGAAACACAATTACAGCACAAAGCTGTTTAGTTTGATTTCGGCAGGGTTTGACAAGTACCAGTATGATATTAACAGCAAAGCCAATCCCGTTAATGGTTATGATCTGGCTTTTAATATTAACCAATCAAATTTTAAAGCAGATTATACCTATTATCTGAATAATAAGCACACCATTGATTTTGGGTTAAACTCTATCCTTTACCATATCAATCCGGGGACTTTTGAACCGCTTGGCGCCCAGTCGTTGGTGCTGCCCCAGGTTGTAGCGCCTGAGCAGGCCCTCGAAAGCGCGTTATATCTTGGAGATAAATATGATGTAAGCACTAATTTTTCAATCAGCGCAGGGGTAAGGTTTAATATTTACAATTACCTGGGGCCGCAAACCGTGGATAATTATGCCCCCAACTTGCCCAAAGAACCGGATAATGTTTTAGATAGCACAGCTTATGGCCAGGGGCATTTCATAAAAACTTATATTTCCCCAGACATACGGCTATCAGCCAGGTATTTATTGAATGATAACCTTTCTGTTAAAGCAGGTTATAATACTTTGCACCAGTATATCCACCTGTTATCAAACTCAACCTCTATTTCGCCTACTGATGTTTACAAATTAAGTGACCCCAATATAAAACCTGAAAGCGGCGACCAAATATCCCTGGGCCTTTTCCAGAATGCGAAACAAAACACCATCGAAATGTCGGTTGAAGTGTATTACAAGCGGCTGAGAAATTACCTGGATTATAAAAGCGGCGCGGTGCTGTTATTAAACCAGCATATTGAGCAGGATGTCATCAATACAAAAGGTAAAGCCTATGGTGCAGAATTTCTCATTAAAAAAACAGCAGGTAAATTAAACGGTTGGATCAGCTATACCTATTCGCGTACCTTCCTTAAGCAGGACGACCGTAATGCTGGTGAGCTGATCAACGAAGGCAACTGGTATCCTGCTAATTATGACAAGCCAAGCTCGTTCAACTTTACCGGTAACTATCGTTTTACACACCGTTACAGCATATCGTTGGATCTGTCATACAGCACCGGCCGGCCAATTACTTTGCCAATAGCAAAATATGAGTATGCAGGGTCAGAAAGGGTGTTCTATTCAGATCGCAATGCTTACCGGATCCCTGATTATTTCAGGTCTGATTTTTCCATAAATATTGAGGGGAATCACAGGGTGCATCAAAAAACGCACAATTCGTGGACCGTGGGTGTATACAATTTAACCGGCCGCCAAAACGCTTATTCAACTTTTTTCACAGAACAAAGCGGGGTGATCAGCGGATATAAATTATCCATTTTTGCCTCGCCTATACCATTTATCAATTATAATATAAGGTTTTAACCCCCGCGATGAGTTGTCGTCATAGATATCTTTATTTTATACTTATGGTCGTATCGGTCAGCTGTAAAAAACTTTATAATCCGCCGGCAATTTCGGCGCCGGGGAGTTATCTCGTAGTTGAGGGTGTGATCAATAACGGCCCCGACTCTACCATTTTTAAGCTTAGCCATACGGTAAACCTCGCCAGTAAAATAACTTTAAACCCGCTAACAGGTGCTGTTTTAACGATTGAGAGCGATCAAAACGCCCTATACCCCTTGACAGAAACGCGCAAGGGCAATTACGGTATTGGCAGTTTACAGCTTGATAATACCAGGAAATACCGTTTAAGAATTAAAACTGCTGACGATGAATACCTGTCGGACTTTGTACCGGTAATAAACGCGCCCCTGGTTGATACGGTTAATTTTAACGTTGAAAGCAAAGGCATACAAATTAATGTAGGCACCCACGACGCTGTAAACAATACCAAATATTACCGTTGGGATTACCAGGAAACCTGGGTATTTCATTCTTACTATCAATCAGGCTACGTATCCAATGGCGACACCGTTGTAGAGCGGCTTTTTCCTGCAAACGAGGTGTATAATTGTTGGGGAAATGATACTTCAAGTACCATCATTCTTGGGTCGTCGGCTAAGTTGTCCCAGAATATTATTACAAATAACCCGCTCACGTTTGTTTCGTCCACATCTGAAAAATTGGGAACAAAATACAGCATAATTGTTAGGGAATATGCTTTAACCGCCGATGCGTATAAATTCTGGCAAATATTAAAAACCAATACTGAACAATTAGGGAGCATCTTCGATGCCCAGCCGTCACAAATAAACGGGAATATCCATTCAACTAAAAATCCTTCGGACGCGGTTATTGGTTATGTAAGTGCAGGAACGGTTACCAGTAAACGAATTTTTATTACAGACCAGCAATTACCGGGCTGGGTGCCGGCTCAGCCTTACCCTAATTGCAGCCTTGATTCAATTTATTTGCAATATAAACCTGCGGGGGCAACGGTCGCCGTTAACCAGGAAAATGTATATTTTAATTATCACCACCTTGCTAATCCGCAAGATGCGCTGATACCGGTAGCTGCAATAATCGTTATTCCGCCGATTGGGCCGGAATTGATCATTGGCCATACGGGGGCGCAGCCTGAATGTGTTGATTGCACATTAAGAGGGACAAATAAACAACCTGTATTTTGGAAATAAAAGATGCGAAAGCCTGAAAAGCTGATATTGATGACCATGATAATAATTAGTTGTAAAAAGCCATATGATCCGCCTGTTGTTAATTCAAACAGCAATTACCTTGTTGTTGAAGGGCAGATCAATACCGGTTCAGATTCAACCGTCATCAAACTCAGCCGTACCGTTAATATTTCAAATAAATTTACCCTTAACCCTGAGGTGGATGCAGTGGTTACTATTGAAAGTGATCAGAACGCCTCATTTCAATTAACAGGTACCGGCGGCGGCTACTATGTAGCTGCGGGATTGAATCTTGATAATTCGCGCAAATACCGGTTGCGGATAAAAACAGCAAATGAAGTTTATCATTCGGATTTTGTTGCTGTTGCTAATTCACCTGCTATTGATACAGTTAGCAGGACTTTTGAAAACGATGGGGTCCGTTTTTATGTAAGCACCCACGATCCAAACAATAACACGCATTTTTACCGGTGGGATTACCGGGAAACCTGGGTCATCCATTCCAATTATTATTCGTTTTATAAATCAAACGGCGATTCGGTAATTGACAGGAACTTGATGAATGATGAAGTGTACCAATGCTGGCGTAGCGATACGGCCAACGGTATAAACGTAGCATCATCTTCTCATCTTCAAAAAGACGTGGTCAGCAATAATCCGCTCACTTTTGTATCGGCTGCATCAGAAAAATTAAGTGCGAAATATAGTATTGTTGCAGCGCAATCGGCGCCAACTAACAGCGCTTACAGTATCCTGGTAAGGCAATATGCATTAACCGCAGATGCTTACACTTTTTGGGCGAACCTGAAAAAAAATACAGAGCTGCTGGGAAGTGTTTTCGATGCGCAACCCTCGCAGTTGCAGGGAAATATCCATTCGGAAACTACCCCTGCCGAACCGGTGATAGGCTACATTAGTGCCGGAACAGTTACCAGTAAAAGGATATTTATTAAAAACCAGGAGGTCCCTGCCGGTTGGGCGTCGCCACCGGCTTTTAATAACTGCAAACTGGATACTCTATTTCTTTCCTGGTACGCGCCGGGGGCAACGGTGCCGCTGAACCAGGAAAATGAATACTTTAATTATAATAAAGGAAATCTTTATAGCAACCGGTTAATACCTGTAGTTGCTATCTGGAACCAACAATTGGGAACGATCATAGGCCACACTGGCTCCACCCCTGAATGTGTGGATTGTACGTTAAGGGGCACAAATAAGCAACCTGAATATTGGAGATAAGAAAAAAATGAGAAACTGGAAAACATTAATATTTATTTTAATACTATTTGAAGGCTGTAAAAAACTCTACAATCCGCCTACAATTACTGCGCCCAATAGCTACCTGGTTGTGGAAGGAGTAATAAACAGCGGGGCCGATGAAACGGTTATAAAACTTAGCCACACCGTTAATATAGCCAGCAATATTACATTAAATCCGGTTAACGGCGCGGTTCTAACTGTTGAAAGTGACCAGTCGGCAGTTTATCCTTTGGCTGAATCGCAAATTGGCGTTTATACAGCAAATGGCCTGAACCTTGATAATAGCCACAAATACCGGTTGCGGATAAAAACTGCAAATGAAGAGTATTTGTCGGATTTTGTCACGGTTGAAAATTCCCCGCCCATTGATAGTGTTAATTTTGTGATCCAGAGTGATGGTTTAAATATTTACTCAAACACCCACGATGCTAATAATAATACGAAGTATTACCGGTGGGATTACGAGGAAACCTGGATCATCCATTCGCAATTCGATTCGTTTTTTAAATCAAACGGCGATTACGTTGTACAAAGGGATTATATTAACGACCAGATATACACCTGCTGGACCAGCACGGCATCAAGTACTATTATTTTAAATTCCTCGGCAAAGTTAGCGCGTGACGTTATTGTTAACAATCCTATTGTTTTCATCCCCTCAACTTCTGAAAAACTAAGTTCAAAATATAGCATCCTCGTTAAACAATATGCTTTATCAGGGAACGCCTACGCGTTCTGGCAAAATTTGAAAAAGAATACGGAGCAGTTGGGCAGCATTTTTGACGCGCAGCCCTCGCAGATCAGCGGTAATATCCATTCAACCACCAACCCTGCCGAGCCTGTAATAGGTTATATTAGTGTTGGAAGTGTTTCCAGTGCCCGGATTTTTATTGCAAACCAGCAACTCCCTGCATGGGCTGATTCGCACAATGACCCCACCTGCAAGCTTGATACTTTTTATTTCAAGTATATAGCCCCTGGATCCACAACCCCGATTAACCAGGTTGACTTGCACATCAATTACAACAAAGGCGCAACTAACCCTGAAATACCGGTTCAGGCAATCTCGCCACCGGGAAGCCCGCCGATAGGTTACACTGCATCAGAGCCATCCTGTGTTGACTGTACTTTGAGAGGAACAAATGTTAAACCGTCGTTTTGGAAATGATGAGCAATGAAAAAACTAAGAGATTTATCAATAAATTATACCTATTAAACCAACCTGAAATGAGAATTATTACAAAGAACAGCCGCGCTATATGTTTAGTGATTGTGCTTATTATGCTTATGCAACACAGCAGGGCACAGGTGATACAGGAGGTTCAAAACAGCTTTAAGCTGTATAAGCAAAATGCTTTATTGGAGAAAATTTATGTCCACACTGATAAAAGCGTTTATCTGCCGGGCGAAATTTTATGGTTTAAAGTTTATTGCGTCGACGGCAACGACCATAAACCTCTTAACCTGAGTAAGGTAGTTTATATCGAAATTTTGGATAATAGCCAAAGCCGGATCGTTGAGGCTAAGGTGGCGATGAAAAATGGTTCGGGTGATGGTTCATTATATATCCCGGTTTCTGTAAGCAACGGGAATTATAAATTAAGGGCCTATACCAGCTGGATGAAAAATTTTGGCGCCGATTTCTACTTTGAGAAATCAATCACGTTTGTTAACCCTTTAAAATCTCCGGATGCTGTTGCTAAGGAAAGTGGGGCCTATGATATTAACTTCTTCCCCGAGGGCGGCAACCTGGTAAACGGTATTAAAAGCAAAGTGGCGTTTAAGGCAGTTGGGCAAAATGGCAAAGGCGCCGACCTGAGCGGCGTTGTTGTCAACCAAAAAAATGATACCGTGGCGCGGTTTAAATCCTTAAAATTCGGAATGGGCAGTTTTTCGTTTACGCCTGAAGAAAGAAATTTTTATAAGGCCATTATAAAAATTGACGGAAACCCGCCGATAACAAAAGATATTCCTGCTGCGAACGGCCAGGGGTACGTGATGTCGTTGGCCGACAACAAATCGGGACAGTTATTGGTTACCGTAAAAGACAATGAAAATGTAGGTGGTAATATTTATCTTTTTATTCATACCCGCCAAACAGTAAAGATTGCGGAAATCGCAGGTGTTAATAATGGCAGCGCAAGTTTTAGTATCAATAAAAGCGATCTGGGTGAAGGTATCTCACATATTACAGTGTTTAATAATGCAAAACAACCGGTTTGCGAGCGGCTGTATTTTAAAAGGCCGGCACGGCAATTATTGATCGCTGCCGGCGCTGATCAGTCACAATATGGGTTGCGCAAAAAAGTGACCGTTAATGTGGAGGCTAAGGATCCGGTCGGCAAAGCAATAAACGCGGATATGTCAATGTCGGTTTACCGCGTCGATTCATTGCAGGACATTGACGGAAGTAATATTTTTAGCTATTTATGGTTAAATTCAGATTTGAAAGGTAGTATTGAGTCGCCCGATTATTATTTCAGTAACGTTAATGCTGAATCGGATGAGGCGCTGGATAACCTGATGCTCACGCAAGGCTGGCGCAGGTTTCAATGGAAAGATATTTTGGAAAACCGGGCTGCTGCCTTTAATTTCCTGCCTGAATATACCGGGCATATCATCACGGCTAAAATAGTTAATTCCGAGAATAGCACTCCCGCTAAAAACATTATGACTTACCTTGGTATACCCGGTAAACGAGTGCAGCTTTATACATCCCAAAGCGATTCATCAGGACGCTTATTGTACGAAACAAAGGACTTTTATGGTACCGGTGAGGTTATTGCCCAAACAAATGAATTGATAGACAGTACGTATCGTATTGATATATTGAGCCCCTTTTCCGAACAGTACTCCAAAACAGGGCTGCCCAAATTTGAATTTAACAGCGGCCAGGCAAATGCATTAAAAGACCACAGTATTGGCATCCAGGTTTTGAATATTTACTCGGGCAATATGTTAAAGCGCTATTATGATCCGCATATTGACAGCAGCGCCTTTTATGGAAAGCCCTTTAAAACCTATAAGCTGGATGATTTTACACGTTTTACTACAATGGAAGAAGACTTACGTGAATATGTATCGGAGGATAACATCGTAAAAACAAGAGGGTATTTTCACATAAAGGTTTTAAATAATAAGGGATTTTTAGATAGCGACCCGCTGGTTTTACTTGATGGTATCCCTGTGTTTAATATGAATAAGGTATTTACCGTCGATCCGTTAAAAGTTAGAAAACTGGAGGTGGTGCCGTTCCGGTATTATTATGGCCCATCTACCGAGGAAGGAATATTCAGTTTTACAACCTATACAGGCGACCTTGGCGGCGTTGAACTTGACCCTCGCGCCATAGTGGTTGATTATGAAGGCATGCAGCTCAGCCGGCAATTTTATTCCCCGGTTTATGATACAGAAGCCAGGGCTGCCAACCGGTTGCCGGATTTCAGGAATTTGTTGTATTGGACGCCGTCTGTAAAACAACATGCTGGCGGCGATGCTATATCTTTTTACACGTCGGATGAGCCCGGAACCTATGTAGGGGTTATACAAGGCCTTACCCCTAAAGGAGAGCCGGGGAGCGGGTATTTTACGTTCGATGTAAAATAGTAAAGCCTGATATTATTATCTAATAATACTTTTAAATGCAATATAAAAATATAATACCATAACAATATATGTATAATGTATATATTTTTATGGTATTTTTTTTTATGAATCGGTGGGTTGCATTTAAAAACAACCTCTTTAACTTCAGGATTTCCTCAAAATCTCTACAGAATTCCCTCAAAAGTCCTAAAACCGCTAATAATACCCATTTGGAGTAGTGTTGGTATTAAATTAAATATTTTTTACATATTGCATACTTTTCTTATAAACACACCGTTTTTCATTTCAACTACTTAAATGAATTGTAACATTGTTATTACAATTTAACTAGGTTGTTAGGAAAACGAATGTTTGACCAGGATGCGGGATTTAATAAAGTCACAGATCAGAGGAGAGGGCGGTATTGTTGAAATGTTCACTTGGGTAACAAATACAAACTACTTGGTATACCGTTAATAAAATGGTGTGTCTATTTTAGGTTTTATATAACGCCTTTATTAATAAACAGTTATTTCGAATTAAAGTTGGGAAAATGAAAAACAAGTTAAAATCTATCAAAATGCGAAAAACAATGATCATCCTGGCGGTATTATTGGCGGTACTTTACTCGTGTACTCATGATCATGCAACTCCAACACCAGTAACCAATACCGGGGGAGGAGGAAATGGCGGTGGCGGCGGAAACGGCGGCGGTGGCGGTGGCGGTGGCGGAACCCCACCCCCGAGTGATTCTGTATGTTTCCAAACAGATGTACTGCCATTGTATCAAACCTATTGTGCAAGTACCGGCTGCCACGACGGAAAAAAAAATGGGGAGGACAACAACTTTAACCTGACTACTTATGCCAATATAAAGGCAGGGATAGTTGCTTTCAATCCGGGGCAGAGCAGGTTTTATACTATTATACAGAGCGGCTCAATGCCCCCCAGAAACTCGCCGAAGATTACTTCGACACAACTGGCCACCATTGCAAAATGGATCAACCAGGGGGCCTTGAATAACTCGTGTACAGTAACAGGTACCTGCGATACAACAAAAACGACTTATACAAACGGGATCTCCCAAATCTTTGCAACCTATTGCAACGGATGTCACGGCGTAGCACCGGGGTCGGGTAATGTTGTGCTAAGTGATTACAATAGCGCCAAATCAGCCGGAACGTCGCTTAAAGGCACCTTCCTGAATGCGATAAACTACACCTCAACCAGCTCATTAATGAATATGCCTCCTTCAGGACCATTAAGCAGCTGCCAGGTTAAACAAATAAGTATTTGGATAAACAGCGGTTGTCCGCAATAAGCAAAAAGAACCATGCGATATATTTTTGTATTAATACTCCTAATGTTGAGTATTAGCAGCTGCTATTATGACCGTGCCAGCCTGGTTTATCCTCAAACGACGTGTGATTTAACTAAGGTGACTTACAGCATATCGGTAACAGGGATTCTTCATGCTAGCTGTTACAGCTGCCACAGTGGTAATGCCTCTGCAGGTGCAGGTGTGGTATTGGATAATTATAACGCTGTAAAAAAATATGTAACCAACGGACAATTAATGAATTCGATCAATCATACCGGAGGAATCCCCGGAATGCCACTGAGCGGTTCACAATTAAGCTCCTGCGAAATATCAACGATTCAGAAATGGATCAGTAACGGAACACCAAACAATTAAACTTAACAAAATGAATAAGCTAATTTTTTCTCTATTGCTTACGGGCGTAAGTTTTACGCTGCATGCGCAAAAAATATATTCAACAAAAACCGGGCAAATAAGATTTAATGCCAGTACGGCGCTTGAAAACGTTGCCGCCACTAATAACCAGGTTGACAGTAAGATGGTTGATAAAACAGGCCAGATCGTTTTTAGCGCGTTAATCAAAAGCTTCCGGTTTGATAATCAGCTGATGGAAGATCATTTTAATGAAAACTACCTGGAGAGCTCCAAAATTCCCAAAGCTGAATTTAAGGGTTTTATTACAAATGCGGCGACCATTAACTTTTCCAAAGACGGCAAATATCCCATAAATATTGATGGTAGTTTGTCTCTGCATGGCGTTTCGCAAAAAGTTACTGCCAGCGGCCTAATGACAATTTCCGGAGGCAAGCCAACGATAACAGGATCTTTTAAAATAAAGATTAAGGAATATGGCATTACCGGCCTATACATTGGTGAAAAGATAGCCAGCGAAGTGGAAATAACGATTAACTGTGCCTATGACTAAAATGAGAGCAGATCAGAGGCAGGTTGAATATTGAGCATTTTAAATCTGCCTAATCTCATAATTTGGAATGACTGGGGTCATTTTAAGGAAAGATAGGTACCGATAGATTTGTACTATTAATTTATTAACCCTTCAGACGAAAAAAAAACAGGGTTTTCTACCTTTTCATTTTTCCTCCGATTTTAAAAAGTAAAGTTCCGGGATTTAAACAAATCTGTTATGAGAAAGGCACTAATTATGATAACCATTACCGTGGCAGTACTCTATTCATGTACACATGATCGCGTGGTTCCGTACAATACGAGCAGCGGTCCAATTGCGAAAGGAGACACTGTATGCTTTCAGTCGGATGTCTTGCCCTTATTTCAAACGTATTGCGCAAGTACCGGATGTCATGACGGGAAAAATAATGGCGAGGATCGAATATTGAACTTAACTACCTATAATAATATCATGCAGGGAATTGTTCCTTTTAATACCGGACCGAGCAAATATTACAGTGTGATTCAGAATGGTTCAATGCCGCCGGGCAATTCGCCCAAATTAACTGCCGCCCAAACGGCTACGATTGCAAAGTGGATCAATCAGGGGGCTTTAAATACATCATGTGCAACAGCTACCTGCGATACCACCAAAACTACTTATAGCAACGGCGTTTCGCAGATATTTTCTACCTATTGCAATGGTTGTCATGGTGTAGCGCCGGGCTCCGGAAACGTAGTATTAAGTGATTATGCCAGTGCGAAGTCGGCTGGTACTTCACTGAAAGCCAGTTTCCTGGCCGGTATTAATTATACATCAGCTTTACCGGCAATGAATATGCCGCCATCCGGCCCGCTAAGCAGCTGCCAGGTTAAACAAATTACTAAATGGATCAACAATGGTTGTCCTCAATAAATTTTGAATGTCATGCGATATATTTTTGGTTTAATACTCTTTGTTTTATGTGCTTCAGGTTGCTATTACGATCATGCAGACTTGGTTTACCCCCAAACCGCGTGTAATTTAACAGGCGTAACGTACAGCGTATCCGTAAAAACGATACTTAGCTCGAATTGCTACACCTGCCATAGCGGAAGCGCGGTTGCCGGGGGGGGGATTGCCCTGGATAACTATACTATTGTAAAAGCATATGTTACTAACGGGCAACTGATGAATTCTATAAATCGTACCGGGGGAATACCCGCTATGCCGCTTAGCGGATCACAACTAGGTTCATGCGAAATCCAGACAATCCAGGCTTGGATCAATAGCGGAACGCCAAACAACTAAACTCAAACGAAACTATAATTAAAGCACTCAGCACTATGAAGAACATCACTCACAATAACATCAGGGTACGCAACGTAGTTGGTGCCATACTTTTAGCCTGTTTTTACTTTTTGCCAATTGTAACAAGTGCGCAAAACGTCGACTTGTTTAAGCAGCAGGATGAACAGGACAAAAAAGATGCAAAAGAAACAACCGATATAGTTACCTCAACATTTAAAACAACCCGGATTGTGAACAGCCAGTCTATCGAAAACACTGGCGCCGGTATTCTGGACGTGAAGATCTCACACAGGTTTGGTTTGGTAAATACCGGGTCCTATAATTTTTACGGCCTTGACCAGGCAACCATGCGTTTAGGGTTAGACTACGGCATTAGTAACAGGCTTGAAGTTGGTATAGGCCGCAGCACTTACAATAAAGAGTTTGATGCCTTTTACAAATTCAGGATCCTGAGGCAGTCTACCGGCAGAGCGGCCATGCCTATATCCCTGAGTCTGAGTTCGGACGCAGTTTGGCGTACGATAAAAGACCAGCCAACAGTGTATGCAATCAATAGCTCTGATCACTTTAATTTCACCAATCAATTGATCATTGCACGCAAATTTGGCGACTATTTTTCGATCCAGTTTGTGCCAACCATGGTACACTATAATATTGTTCCGACAAAAGCAACGCCCAATGATCTGTATTCAGTCGGCACTGGTTTTAGAATAAGGCTTTCCAAAAGGGTAAACTTTACCGGCGAATATTACTACCAGGTTACGAAGTTCCAGGGCACCTATGATGCGATGTCACTCGGCTTTGATATTGAAACAGGCGGGCACGTATTCCAGTTCTTCTTCACCAACTCAACCGGCATAAACGAAAGCAGCTTTATTACCCAAACCAACAGCCAGTGGAGCAATGGAGGCATCCATTTGGGCTTTAATATTTCAAGGGTATTTACGGTGGTTAAACACAATCAATAAACATTACAAAATGAAAAAGAAGATCATATTAATTGCATTGGCTGTCATTTTAGTTGGTGCCTTTGGGGTGTGGTATTACGTTTTCCCTTACTCTGAATCACACCATAGAGATGTGGTAAATGAAGACGCTATCAATGTTACGTCGGTTCAAATCGTTAAGGATTATCAAACCAACGAGAAAAATGCAAATACCAGGTACTTAAACAAGGCGGTACAGGTAACAGGCACCATTTTGTCAAAAAAAGCAGACCAGGCGGGTAATACAACGGTGACCTTAAAGAGCGGAGACGCTTTTGCGAACGTTTTTTGCACTTTAAAGCCAGGCATAACATTGGGTTCTGCGGATTCAACAGTAGTTATAAAAGGAATTTGTTCGGGTTTTTTAAGTGATGTAGTTTTAAGCGGAGGGGTAATTATTAAACCCGAACAAATTCCAAAATAATATATTAAAGGTATCCTATGTCATAAATTTTGGCAGACAGGATAGATATCGCTAATTTGCCCTATAATGAAAATAAAATATGCGATCATTATAGGGCTGCTTTTAGCGGTCAGCGCCTTTGTTGCCAAAGCACAAAAGGTTACGCTTGATTATTATTTTAATCACGAAGTACGTCAAACGGCTGCAGGAAAAACAGGGCGGTATCATTATACATGGGAAGACAAAACGGGCACCGGGTTTTCCATTTTTGGCGATGCTTTTAAACGAGCAGGCGCACATTTGGATACACTTGGTGCAGCACCAACATTAAATAATTTAAAGGGAACGGCTATTTATATCATAGTTGACCCGGATACAAAAAAAGAAAGCCCCGACCCTAATTATATTGAGGCAATTGATGCCGGACAAATTGCCGCCTGGGTAAAAAAAGGTGGTGTATTATTAATGTTGGCCAATGACAGCGCTAATGTTGAATTGCCACATTTTAATAACCTGGCGGCTAAGTTCGGAATGCATTTTAATGATGATTTGCAAAACCATGTGATCAATGATCAGCACATTGATGACGGTACAGTAGTGACTGCCGGAAACCCAGTTTTTAAAACCGCCCGTAAAATATTTATGAAGGATGTCTGTTCTATCGGCATCAGCCTTCCGGCTAAAGCAGGTCTGAAAAACAGCAATGGCGCTGTGATCATCGCCATTGCTAAATATGGTAAGGGAACGGTTTTTGCCGTCGGCGATCCCTGGTTTTATAATGAGTATACCAATGGTAGATTACCGGCAGGGTTTGAAAATGACAAGGCCGCGAATGATGTAGCGCAATGGCTCATTGCCCAGATTCCAAAGTAGAAAATTTAGTTATTTTCAAGCAACTCCGCTGCCGCTGTATCCATAAACCATTCAATTTCTCCTACGATGGGTTCAATCAGCTGCGCCGGGTATTCTTCTATATCCTCGTCGTCTTCCAGTACATGTTGCACCGCAACAGCCTTGCCCTCGCCGTAAACTAAAAAGGCAATATGTTTGGCCTCATTGATAAGTGGCGCATTCATGGTAATGCGGTAAACATTTTGATCAGGTAAAAAAACCTCGCTCACGCCGGGCAGCCTGTCGTGTAAAACTGGGGTAAAAGGGAACAAAGATGCAGTATGCGAGTTATCGCCCAAGCCTAACAATACAAGGTCGAAACTCAGTTCATCTTCATCAAAAAAATCTTCAATCACTTCCTGGTACTTTGCGGCAGCCTCTTTCGGGCCGAGGCCGGTATCAACCGGAAATATATGGTCTGGATCGATCAGCAACGGCGCGAATAATGCGTTTTTGGCCATCAGGTAATTGCTGTCCTTATCGGTTTGCGGCACGTTGCGCTCATCCCCAAAAAAGAAATAAACTTCGTCCCATTCCAGCTTGTCCTCGTAATCAGAGGCCAGCAGTTCATAAAGTTTTTTGGGTGAACTACCACCCGACAGCGCTACAGAAAACTTACCTTTTGCGGCAATGGCTTCGTTCGCAACTTTAACAAAGTGCGCCGCCAGGGCAGCAAGCACCTCGTTTTCGTTATTGAAAATATTTAGTTCCATTTGTTTAAGGATCAGACGTTAGTTGAGAATTAAAACAGTATTCATCTTTCGGACTTTACTGACTTTCCCGACTTTCGGACTTAATCAACTACTTTTTGCTTATCGGCAACGTAAACCAGTTAAAACCATCCCTTGCAATCAGCGCTTCGGCAGACTCAGGGCCCCATGAATCAGCTGAATAATTAGGGAAATTCAAACTTTTTTTCGTTTGCCATGTACTTAAAATCGGCATGATCAGTTCCCATGCAGCTTCTACCTGGTCGCCGCGCATAAACAGCGTTTGATCGCCCAGCATGGTATCCAATATCAGGGTTTCATACGCTTCAGGGGGCTGTGTAGTGTAGGTGCCTTTATAATCAAACACCATATCCACGGTGTTTAGCACCATATCTAAACCCGGGCGTTTGGCCTGCACTTGCAAACGAATGCTCATTTCTGGCTGGATGCTGATGATCAGCCTGTTTTGCTGCCAGCTTTCGGCAGCTTCCGTCGGGAAGATCAGGTGCGGTACATCCTTAAATTGTATGGTAATTACCGATGCAGACTGGTGCATGCGTTTACCGGTCCGCACATAAAAGGGTACGTTTTGCCAGCGCCAGTTATCTACAAAAAACTTAACTGCAGCAAAAGTTTCGGTATTTGATTCAGGGTCAACTTTAGGTTCTTCGCGGTAGCCCGGCACTTCCTTGCCCTGCATCCAGCCGCTGGCATATTGGCCACGCACGGCAGACATCCGCACATCATCGGGCCCAAACCTGCGCATGGCTTTTAAAACATCCACTTTGCGGTTGCGCACCTCATCAGCGTTAAAGCTAACCGGTGGTTCCATCGCTATGTGGCAAAGTAATTGCAATAAGTGGTTCTGGATCATATCGCGCATAGCGCCTGCGCCATCGTAATAATCGCCGCGCTCTTCAACTCCCAATTGCTCGGTTACCGAAATCTGTACGTGCTCGATATAATTACGGTTCCATAGCGGTTCCATAATAGAGTTGGCAAAACGGAAAGCCATAATATTCTGCACAGTTTCTTTGCCCAGGTAATGATCTATACGATAGATCTGGCACTCGTTGAAAATACCCGAAAGTAATTTATTCAGTTCTTTGGCTGTTTCCAGGTCGTGCCCGAACGGTTTTTCAATTACTATCCTTACACGATCGGGGTCTTCGGCTAATTTTGCTTTGGAGATATTGGAGGCGATGATCGGGAAAAAGTTTGGCGATACCGCGAGATAGTAGATCACATTGGCCTGTGTTTTCCATTCGGCATTGTGCTCTTCTACCCGTTTTCCAAATTCTTTATAGGTTTCAAAATCATTGATATCTGAAACCTGGTAGTGGATATTTTTTGAAAACTCAGCCCATTTTTTCGGGTCAGCTTTTCCGCTGCGCGAAAACTGGTTAATATCCTTTAACAGGTTCTCGCTAAATTGCTCGTCAGTAAACTTGGTGCGGCCTGTACCAATAATGGAATATTGGGCCGGCAACCAGCCGTCCAAAAATAAATTATAAAGGGCAGGGGCAATTTTCCTTGAAGTAAGGTCGCCAGTACCGCCGAAAATGATAAATACAGTTGGTTCTGTTTTTATGCTTGAGTTCATTTTTTCGTTTTTAGTAGCCATCTATATCTTTTCTACCCATTGTGTATGAAATACGCCCTCTTTCCCGATCAGCTCATAGGTATGAGCGCCAAAATAATCACGCTGCGCCTGGGTTAGGTTTGACGGCATCCTTTTGGTACGGAAATTATCAAAATAACTTAATGACGCTGTAAAAGCAGGCGCCGCTATGCCGGCAGCAATAGTTGCCGATAAAACTGTCCTGGCGCCTTGTACAGTTTCGCTTACAAGATCATGAACATGCTGATCCAGCAGCAGGTGTTCCAGTTTACTGTTCTTTTCGTACGCGTTGAAAATATCATTCAAAAATGCAGAGCGGATAATACATCCGCCGCGCCAGATCCTGGCTATCTCACCAAGTTTAAGGTCGTACTTAAATTCTTCAGAAGCCCGTTCGAGCATATGCATGCCCTGGGCATAGCTGATGATCATCGTAAAATAAAATGCCTGCTCCAGTGCAGATAGAAAAGCATCGGTATCCACATTCAGTACCGGTGCGTCTTTGCTGTACAAATCGGATGCCTGCACACGAAGTGCTTTGTATTTCGATAGGTCGCGCATTGAAACAGCGGAGTCGATCGTAGGGATCGGGGCCTGCAGGTCCATAGCTACCTGTGATGTCCATTTACCGGTGCCTTTTGCTTTGGCCTCATCCTTAATGTCGTCCAGTAAAAGGTGATCAGCACCGGTTGCTTTATAAGCAAAAATATCTTTGGTGATATCTATCAGGAACGACTTTAACCTTCCTTCATTCCATTTAGTGAAAACTGCGCCGATAGCCTCATTATCCATTTGCAGGCCGGTTTTCATGATCTCGTACGACTCAGCAATCAATTGCATCAGGCCATATTCAATACCATTATGCACCATCTTTACAAAGTGACCAGAAGCGCCGGGCCCTATGTAGGTAACGCAAGGTGCGCCATCTACCTTAGCAGCAATAGCTTCGAAAATCGGTTTCATTACATTATAGGCATCCTTGTCGCCGCCCGGCATCATGCTGGGGCCGCGGCGTGCGCCTTCCTCGCCACCTGAAACACCCATGCCGAAAAAATGGAGGCCAATAGCTTCCAGTTCATCCACGCGGCGGTTGGTATCAGTAAAATGCGAGTTACCGCCGTCGATAAGGATATCGCCTTTATCTAAAAGCGGGGTAAGTTCAGCTATAACACTGTCAACAATTTTGCCTGCCGGTACCAGCATCATAATGGCACGCGGGGTGGTAAGGCTTTGCACAAATTCTTTTGCATCCCCAAAACCTTTAACATCCTTATCTTTTCCTTCTTCGTTCAGCGATGCAACTTTCGCTGCGTCTTTATCATGGCCCGCCACGGCATAGCCATGATCGGCCATGTTAAGCAACAGGCTGCGGCCCATGGTGCCCAGGCCTATCATGCCGAAAGCATATTTATTTGATGTATTGCTCATTTTGGTTGGAATGTTTCTTGTTTAAGTTCTTCTAATATTCTTTTGGTCGATTCAAAATCGGCATGCTGGAAAGACCGGATCCCCAATTTCTGGGCGGCCCTTACAAACATGATCCTGTCATCAAAATAAACACACTGGCTGGGCTGGGCCAGTGCTACACCCATTGCCAGTTTAAATATACCCGGGTCTGGTTTGCGCATTTTTACCTCGCAGGAGGAGATAAAGGAATCAAAACATTCGTGCAGTTTGAACTTTTTTACCCGGTAGTCGTTTAATTCCTTGCCCTCATTGTTGATGGAGATAATTCTGAAACCACAGGTTTTCCGCCATTCTTTCAGCCACTTTAACGTATCGGGCAGTTCGATGCTCTGCCGGTAAATAAATTCCTTGAAATCTTCGCGCGCGAAATCGCGCGGATGATTAAAAACCACCGTATCAAGGTATTCATCTAAACTGATGCTGCCAATTTCATAAACGTTAAAGATGAAACTGTGAAGCGCGTTTACCTCCTCATAATCAAGACCAAATTTTTCAGCAGCCTCTTTGCGCGACTCGTGCCCCCAGCCATTGCTCAGCAGCACGCCTCCTATATCAAAAAACAGGATCTTTACCGATGTAGCTTCCAAATTTTTTAAACTTTAGTTTTCTGGTCTTCAATCGCGTTCAGCAGTTTCTCAAAAGGCTTGTTAAATTTATCAATGCCCTCATCTTCTAATTGCTGGGTAAGCTTATCCAGATCAATACCGGCTGCTTTCAGGCGGTCTAATGTTTCGGTGGCTTTATCCAATCCGTCTTCCAAAACATTGGCAGCAATGCCATGGTCGCGGAAAGCTTCAATGGTTTCCAATGGAACGGTATCAACAGTATCAGCGCCGATTAATGCTTCAACATATTTGGTATCTTTAAATGCAGGGTTTTTGCTGCTGGTACTTGCCCAAAGCAGGCGCTGTACTTTGGCGCCTTTGGCAGCCAATGCTTCCCAACGCGGGCCGCTGAATACTCTTTTATAAATTTCGTAAGCTTTTTTTGCTGACGCGATAGCAACTTCGCCTTTCAGGTCGCCCAGGCCTTTTTCATCCAGTATCGGATCAACCAAAACATCTATGCGGCTTAAAAAGAAGCTGGCAACAGATGAAATGTGGCCGATGTTATGGCCGGCGGCTAAATGATCTTCCAAACCTGCTATATAGGCCTCTGCTACTTCTTCGTAACGCGGCAAACCAAACAGCAGGGTTACGTTAATGTTGATGCCTTTTGCGATGGATTGCCTGATAGCTGCCAAACCCGGCTTTGTACCCGGGATTTTGATCATTACGTTTTTGCGGTCAACGGCTTTCCAAAGTTCTTCGGCCTGTTTAGCGGTTTCCTCTGCTTTCAATGCCAAAAATGGCGAAACTTCAAGGCTCACATAGCCATCTACACCTTCTGATTCATCATAAATCCCTTTAAAAAGGTCGGTGGCGTTTTTAATATCTTCAATAGCCAATCCGAAGAAGATTTCTTCGTTGGTTTTTTCGCTGTCGGATAATTTGCGGATATCAGCATCGTAGTCCGAACTGCTGGTGATCGCTTTTTCAAAAATAGCCGGGTTAGAGGTTACACCCCTCACGCCGTCTTCATCGATCAGTTTTTGCAATTTGCCCGACGACATGATTTCGCGGTCAATAAAATCCAGCCAGATACTTTGGCCAAAGCTGTGTATTTGTTTTACTTTGTTTGTTTCCATGATGCTTTATTTTATTTGAAGATTTGAAAGTGTGCTGATTTGAAAATGATAAACATCAGCACGGCAATTTTCAAATTTTCAAATGGTTAAATTTTCAAATTAACTAATCTCTTTTCTCCAGTTCGTGCACTTTGCCCAAACGGCGTAAATGTCTTTCGGCAGCAGTAAATTGTGCGTTTAAAAAAGCGGACACATACTCTTCGGCCGCCATATTGCCGGTAACCCTGCCACCCAGGCAAAGGATGTTCAGGTCGTCGTCCTCAACGCCCTGGTGTGCCGAAAAATGATCATTGATGAGCGCTGCCCTAACCCCGTGTACTTTGTTAGCCGCTACTGATGCACCAACACCACTGCCGCAAACGGCTATACCACGGTCAACTTCGCCATTTGCCACGGCTTCGGCCAGGGGGATCACAAAATCAGGGTAATCGTCCTGGTTATCCAGCTTGTAAGCACCAAAGTCAACCACCTCATGCCCCAGCTTTACCAGGAAAGGGTGAATAACTTCTTTGAGTTTATATCCGCCGTGATCGGCTGCAATTCCTATTTTCATTTAGTCCCCCGCCCCAAATGAGGTTGTTTAAAGCCCCCGGCTAAAAATAAGCCGGGGTTGTTTTATAATGCTATTGTTTTTCTAAATAAAATCCTTTTTCTCCGTTTATTGCCGGGAGGTATCAGGATTAAAGTGCCTTCGCCCTCTTTACTACATTATCAACCGTAAAGCCAAAATGCTTGTACAGGTCGTCGGCAGGAGCTGATTCCCCAAAGGTTTCCATGGCTAATATATCACCCTCGTCAGTAGTATATTTATGCCAGCCCATTGGCGAAGCCATTTCAACAGCCAAACGTTTTTTAATGGCTTTAGGGAATACGCTTTCTTTATATGCGGCATCCTGTTTTTCAAACAATTCCCATGATGGCATGCTTACAACGCGGGTTGCAATGCCCTCAGCCTCCAGTTTAACCTGGGCGTCCATAATCAAAGCTACTTCAGAACCGGTCGCTATTAAAATAATTTCAGGAGTTTTACTTGCCTCTGATAAAACATAGGCGCCTTTCTCTAATCCTGTGGCTTTGCCATATTTATCCTGGTCGATGATTGGCAATCCCTGGCGCGTAAATACCAACACCACCGGGCCGCCTTTATGTTCAACGGCAATCTTCCATGCCTGTACGGTTTCATTAGCGTCGGCAGGACGGATCACCGTGATCCTTGGGATCGAACGAAGCGAAGCCAGCTGCTCAATCGGCTGGTGGGTAGTGCCATCTTCGCCAACGCCTATACTATCATGGGTATACACAAAGATTGGGCTCACCTGCATAATCGAGGCCAGGCGGATAGGAGGACGCATATATTCGCTGAACATCAGGAAAGTTGCCCCGAAAGGAATAACCCCCGACGTTAAAGCCATCCCGTTTAATGCCGCACCCATGGCATGCTCACGGATGCCAAAGTGGAAATTACGGCCTCCACGGTTTTCAGAAGTGAAGGAATCGAAACCCTTTAAATTTGTTTCTGTTGATGGCGCCAGATCGGCCGCGCCGCCAATTAAAAAAGGAATTTTTGCGGCAAGCGCATTTAAGGCTTTGCCAGATGCCGCACGTGTAGCTATTTTTGGGTCAGTCGCTTTAAATACCGGCAGGTCATCCGCCCATCCCTTTGGCAACTCGCCCCTGGTTGCCAATTCATATTCTTCAGCAAGTTCAGGGAATTGTGCCTTATAGTCGCTGAATAATTTATTCCATTTGGCTTCTTTCTCAATGCCTTTTTCGCCAGCCTTATGATAAAATTCTTTAACCTCGTCAGGCACGTAAAATGATTTTTCAGGATCAAACCCGAAGAATTTCTTAACCAGTTTAACTTCGTCAGCACCCAGTGGCGAACCGTGAGAACCTGCAGTGCCTGATTTATTCGGACTACCATAAGCGATCAGTGAACGAACACGGATCAATGATGGTTTTTGCGTTTCGGCTTTAGCATTGGTGATCGCTAATTCCAGAGCATGTGTATCGTTAACATCGGGCAGGTCCTGTACGTGCCAGCCGTATGAACGGAAACGTTCGCTGACATCTTCATTAAACGTGATGTCCGTAGCGCCTTCTATTGAAATGTGGTTGTCGTCGTACAAGTAAATCATATTGCCCAGCTCCAGGTGCCCGGCTAGCGAAGCGGCTTCTGAAGTTACCCCTTCCATCATGTCGCCATCGCTTACAATAGCGTAAACGTGGTAATCAAAAAGATCGAAACCTGGCTTATTATAGCGTGATGCCAAATGTTTCTGGGCGATAGCAAAGCCTACACCGTTTGCAAAACCCTGGCCTAAGGGGCCGGTAGTTACGTCGATACCCGGGCATAAACCATATTCGGGGTGGCCGGCAGTTTTGCTGTTTAACTGGCGGAAATCTTTGATATCATCTAAACTAACATCATAACCCGTAAGGTATAAATAGTTGTACTGCAAAATACATACGTGCCCGCAGGAAAGGATAAACCTGTCGCGATTGTTCCAATGCGGGTTTTTAGGGTTATAGTTTAAAAACTTTGTCCAAAGCACATGGCCCATCGGCGCCAGCGCCATTGCGGTGCCCGGGTGACCGGAATTTGCTTTTTGTACAGCATCGGCAGATAATATTCTAACGGTATCTATTCCAAGGGTTTCTATGTCCTGTGTAATTGCGCTCATTGAATTGGTATTATAGTTTTAATTTTGCTTTAATTGGTTTTTCTGTTGATTCAGGGATCAGGTCATTTACCCAAAGCCTGGTGCCGCCTTTAATTCCATCGGCGTTGGAAACGATTTTCATGTTCTTATCCAGCTTAAATGTCAGCTTATCGGAGTTGCCGCCGCCTATATACAAATAATCGTAATTGAATACTGTTTTCAAAACTTCAAAAACCTTTTGCATCCGGCGGTTCCATTTTTTGTAACCTTCCTTTTCAATAGCTACTTCGCCGATGTATTTATCATATGATTCTGATTTCCCGAAGGGCTGGTGCGAAAATTCCAAATGTGGCAGCAAGTTGCCGTTATACAATAATGCGGTTCCGAAACCGGTGCCCAGGGTAATAACAAGTTCGAGACCCTTACCCCTTACCACACCCAGCCCCTGCATATCCGCATCATTTACCACTTTGGCAGGATGACCCAGATCCGCTTCGAGTTTTTTTGCCAGATCGAAATCTTTCCAAAGTTCTGTACTCAAATTTGGCGCTGTTTTTACTACCCCTTCTCTTATATAACCAGGGAACCCTACTGAGATCCTGTCAAATGCAGGAAAATCAATAACCAGTTTTTTGATTGCTGCAATTACATTTTCAGGACTCGCAGGTATGGGGGTGGGTACCTTTTCATAGGCTTTTTGCAGCTCGCCTTTTGCGTTTAAGATCGTACCCTTGATGTGAGAGCCTCCAATGTCTAAGGAAAGAATTTTTAACTGATCGGGAATGGTTTCCATTAAAATGATTTGTTTTTAATTTTTATGCCTGGTAGAGCGTATGGACAAAATTTGTTTTAACAAAACCGCCAGCTATCTGTTTTTTGAGTAATTAACCTGAAGTATTTAGCGGTGTAAATATCAAGATTTAATCATAATTAATTGTTAACAATTAACAGGAATATTCAACACCAAATAAACAACTTTAACACAACAATACGGTAATGTGTTTGTTTTTTTTGGTTGAAAGGCAGGCTTTTGACGGTGGAATTGCATTTTAGCGAATAGTTGGTACTATCATTTTAAAAAAAGCAGAAAAGAACCACGAAGTTTTTAAACGGAGAAGCCCACTACAAGGCCTTTTAAATAAATTACAGATAAATCCGGGTAAAAGTTGGTGATTCTGATGGGCCAATCTTCCTAAATTAAATCTTAAACGAATTCTCTCCTGCCTTTAATAGATAACTTTTTCCGTTCCACATAAAAATACCTGTTGTTTTTTGAGGTAGACTGATGTTGATTTTCCAGGTTGCACCGTCCCGGGTATAACTTACGGCTACTTTACCGTTCGGATGCGGGATCTCACCGGAAGCATTTTTCAAACCTCCCAGGTGAGGTTCAATCTTTACCTTACTAAAGCCGGGGGCATAGCTATCAATCCCCAATATCGTCCGGTAAAATTCAATGTTGGGACTGGCGCCCCAGGCGTGGCAGTCGGAGCGGGCATTGGGCAGGTCTGAGATCTCGGCCCAGGTGGTTAAGCCATTGGCGATGTTTTTGCGCCAGATATCCAGCCAGTTCATATAATCATTTCCCAAACCGCCTTTTACCAGGGCCTGGTGCATGTAGTATTTAAAATAGATGGTGCAGGGCGTTAAGGTGGTGTCATTTAGTATTTTTTTGCTCAATGCCATTTCATCCTGTGATTTCACCAGACCCGCCAATATCGCCAGTGAATTAGCGTGCTGCGAAAATAAGTCCTTGTCTTCGGTATCGGCATAAAGATTTTTGGCCAAATCCCAATATTTATTTTGAATGGTCTGTTTGAGTTGGGCGGCTTTTTCATGATAGCGTTTTGCAAAAGCCGGCATGCCAATTTTGCTTTCCATATCGGCCGCCATCTGGTAAGCCAATAGTAATTGCAGGTCAAGTATAGCTGAACCACCTTTTGAACCGATCGGCGGCTTGCCGCCATCCCAGTTTTTACCCTCGGCCCAGTCCACAAATGTCCAGTAAGGGGTGCCTTTTAACGAGCCATCAGGCTGCTGGTATTTGCTAAAAAAATCAAGGACTGAGCGCTCGCCCTGCAGCTTATCCTTTACAAAATTACTGTCGGGCCGGTACATCCAGTAATCATGCAAAACCCCTATATACCAAAGGGAAAAGGTCGAAATTATCTGCGGGCTGTAAGATGGGTGCCTGCTTAAAGTCAACCCCTCTGCTATGCGCGAATGGTCCATCAGGTTGATGGCGTTGCGCATCAGCCGGTCATCGCCGCTGTTATAATAGGATACCATTCCCTGGATGCGGGTATCGCCGATATATTGCAACTGCTCGTAATAAGGGCAGTCCATATAAGTTTCCATGGCATCCAGCCGGGCGGTGCGCCAGCCGATGTCCAGGATTTTTTGCATTTCAGGATTCCCGGTTTCCAGTTTGGCATTTTGCTGAAATGGGTAGCCGGTAAATGTGCCGTAAATATCATCGATCACCAGCGGGTCGTCCTTGGTTTGGATCCTTAACCGGATATAACGGTAGGTCCGCCAGTAAAGCGTGTTGAAGGTTTGGCCGGCGGTTCCGTCCGAAATCACGCTATCGCGTCTGCCTGCAAAATCTTTACCCTCCACATCGTTGCGGTTTCCCTTGCGGGAGCCATATTTGCCCAGGTTATCAAACATGGCCTCATTATACATCAGCGACATTGCCGCACCTTTGCCATTGCTGAAATTTAAAGTGACATAAGCGCTGGTGAGGTAAGTTTGATCAAGCAACAAAGTTGCCGTTGTATTGGCCGGGATAGTTATAGTTGTTTTATTCGATGGGAACGTTGATGGAGCCGTAATCCCGTCTGCCTTGCGTAAAACCGGGATCCGCTGCAAAGTGCGCTCCATTTGCGGGATGACCGAAGGCACCAGCATCCAGCCAAATGCGTCGGCAAGGCCTTTGGGTTTCCCGTGTTCCATTGCATCGGCGCTGGGCCAGGCGGTATCATCATAATCAGCGCCCATCCAGTTTTTAATGGTTTTGTTCATGTCCATCAGTTCACCCGGACCGGCAACATAATAGGTGGGGTAACCAATGCCTGTTATAGGGGTATATGCCTTATTTTGTTGACATTTCCATGAGTTGCCTGTGTTCAATATTTCTTCGGCGGTGGAGTTTCCCTGCAGGATAAAAGCAGTACGCAACGAGATCTGTGCCTCGGGCCTCACTTCTGCTTCGTTCCATACAACAGCCGCTATACTGTTTTTTCCGGCCGTTAAATAAGGCGCCAGGTCGATGGTCTCATAGTTCCAGTAATAGGTATCCCCGCGTGCCGGGCCAACCGATACCAGTACGCGGTTTACATATAATTTGTAGCGGTTATCGCCGGAGACTTTTACGATAAAGCTGTTTGGCTTTGCAGGAAGATCAAGAGTTTTGCGGAAATAATAAACGCCGTATTCCCTGCCGGGATCGTTTGCCGGGCCTATCCAGTAGGCATTCCAGGGTTTGCTTAAAACGGTTTTGTCATTAGCTATCTGGGCGGAGCCGTGTTTTGCAAGCAGCAAAAAGCAGGCTAAAAAAAAGGCAGTTAAATAAGTCCTCATCTTTTGGTTTATAATGGACTAATTTAGCTGCTTTTATTTAAGCCGGTGTACTGTACCGTATAAAAATTTTATGCCGGGTTATTGGGCCTGCCTTTTGGCCTGCTTTTATTGCCCCATTTGCGTTGCTGAGGCCTTTTGTTGGCCGATTGCGGCGTATGTTTAACCATTTCGATACTTTTCAGCTCGTCAGGTACTTCCATAAGGCGGATGGGTTTTTCAATCAGCTGTTCAATGCTTTTTAACTTGCGCTCGTCGCGGTGGTTTACAAACGTGATGGCGGTGCCTGTAGTTTCAGCGCGGGCGGTGCGGCCTATGCGGTGGATATAATCCTCAGGGTCGCCGGGTACATCGTAGTTGATCACCAGGTCAATCCCCTCCACATCAATCCCCCGCGAAAGGGCGTCGGTTCCAATAATAATAGGCAATTGCCTGTTTTTAAAGTTAAGTAATATCTCTTCGCGTTCCTTTTGCTCCAGGTCGGAGTGAAAGGCTGATACGTTAAGCCTGGCAGATTTCAATTCCCTCGCCAGTGATTTCACAATTTCCTTCCTTGAGCAGAAGATCAAAATACTGGTATAGCTGCCAGTCTTCAGCAGCATTTGCAGCAATGGTGTTTTCTGTGCGTCGTGCGCCCGGTAAACCTGCTGGTCGATACCCACGGCCGGTTGCGAAAGCGCGATATTGATCTGTTGCGGATTGTTTAATATAGACTTGGCCAGCGTGCGGATCCTCCCCGGCATAGTGGCCGAGAAAAGCAGCGTTTGCCTGGTTTTAGGCAGGTAGCTCACTATCCGCATAATGTCATCGTAAAAGCCCATGTCCAGCATACGGTCAGCTTCGTCTAGCACCAGGTGGGTTAAATGGTTCAGCTTTAACACGCCCGAAGTAAGGTGTGCGATCAGCCTGCCCGGTGTGGCGATGATGATGTTTACGTTGTTTTGGATACCCCGGCGCTGCTGCTCGTAGGCAATGCCGTCGCCGCCGCCAAAAACCGCAATGGAACTGATGCCCGTAAAATAGGCAAGGCCCTCCACCTGCTGGTCGATCTGCTGCGCCAGCTCGCGTGTTGGCGCAAGGATCAGGCAATAGCTATGGTGTTTTTGGGTTTTGCTGATATGCTCCAGCACAGGCAACAGGTATGCCCCGGTTTTGCCGGTACCTGTTTGCGCGCAGGCAATAATATCGTTACCCGCTAATATAATGGGGATGGCCATTTCCTGAATCGGGGTAGGGGTATTGAAACCCATACTCAAAATGCCTTCTAATAAATGCTCGTTAAAATTGAATTCCTGGAATGTCACTATACTTTTATGGTGATGAGGTATGCAAGATAGGAAAAATTGTTGTGTTAACAGCAAATTGCAATAAAAGCGACACGCGCGTGGCATTAAACGCAATAAAAACAACATAACGGCGAGTTGACTCACCCGGACGTTGCTACGCTCGTCCGCCCTCTCTCCCGCAAGGTGGCAAAGAGGGCGGAGAAAAATATATGATATAAAACCGTCCCCGACCCTCTTTACGGCCTGCCGTAGAGAGGGTCGACCAGCGCAGCGTAGTCGGGGTGAGTCCCCCCTGCGGACATTAACGCCAATGCCCGCCTACCTGGCACTATTCCCGCGTTTATTACCGCCAATCTTTATCAATCATTATCATTAATTCCGTTATTTGCATCTTTATTTCCCTTTATAGTATGGCAACAGAAGTTAAGTGTCCTAATTGTGGTTTTGGATTTCCGATTGAGGAAGTGATGTCCGAAGAATATAAAAAAGAGCTGCAGGTAAAAATGCGCGACTATACCCGTCAAAAGGAAGAAGAATACCGCAAAAAAGAAACCGATTTTGTAAATAAAGAACGGCAGCAGCAACTCAACTTTGAGCAGCGCCTCACCGACGAGAAAAAGCAATTGCAGGCCATTATTGAGCAATCCCTGCGCAAAAGCATCGGGTCAGATTATGAGAATAAGCTGGCCCTGCTGCAGAATGAAAAAAACGAAACCGACGAAAAACTCAAAGCCTCCCGCCAAAAGGAACTGGAGTTTATGCAGAAGGAAAATGCGCTAAAACAACGCGAAGAAGAATTGGAACTCTCCGTACAGCGCAAACTGCAGGAGCAGCGCAGCGAGCTCACCGAAAACATCCGCAAACAGGAAGCCGAGCGTTTTAACCTGAAGGATACCGAATACCAGCTCAAACAAAAGGAGCTTGAAAAGCAACTGGAAGACCAAAAGAAACTGGTTGATGAGATGAAACGAAAAGCCGAACAGGGCTCCATGCAGTTGCAGGGCGAAGTGCAGGAACTGATCCTGGAAGAATTGCTGCGCGAGAGCTTCCCATTCGACCTCATCGGCGAGGTGGGCAAGGGCGTGCGCGGGGCCGACTGTATCCAAACCGTGCGCAACAAGTTCGGGCTGGTGTGCGGGCGCATTATTTATGAAAGCAAACGTACCAAGGATTTCAGCGGCGACTGGATAGATAAGCTGAAAAAGGACATGCGCGCTATCGGCGTGGATGTGGCGGTTATCGTGTCGCAATGCTACCCCAAGGGGATGGATTGCTTTGGCGAAAAGGATGGCGTATGGATCTGTTCCTTCGAGGAGTTAAAGGCCGTGGCCTATAT
>NZ_CAIWNH010000495.1 GCF_903913935.1 uncultured Mucilaginibacter sp. | reverse complement strand
ACTACTAAAATAACAACAGGAGGGAGCAACAATCCGATGCCTTCGCCCATATAGGCCCTTGACCAAAATGCACCGACAAATGAAATGGTAAAACCGGAGAAAGCCCACTCCTTTATGGTGTTGAACGTGGTTTGAAGTATGGCTAATACGCCAAGTAATTTTGCCGCACCAAACATCGTCATCACATATAATGGATACCCAAGGTGTTGCATCCTCTCCACACCTCTTTTTTCGTGGCTTATTCCTCCTATACCATCCATCAGCATAGCTAATGAAAATAAAATTGTTAATATCCAGTAGGAAATCGTTATTGTTTTAGATGTCATGTCCAAATTTTTATTTGCTGTTTATTGTTGATTTGCAGCGCCTTTTTCAAAATTCAGCATCCACATAATGTTAAATTTATCTGTAAAACAGCCGAATAACGATCCCCAAAACGAATCTTTTAGCGGCTCAAGTATTTTCCCGCCCGCAGAGAGTTTTGAATAGAATGTATTTATCTCATCTTCACTGCTGCAGTTAAGGGAAAGGGCAATATTATTGCCTTTTATAAAGCCATCAGGGCCAACCATGTCTGTCGCCATTAAAAGTAGTGTGTCTTTTGTTAATGATGAATGTAAAATACTGTCCTTCATAGAAGGAGCGCATTGATTTGCAATTGGCGATTCAGCAACGGTTTGAAAAGTTAATTCCCCCCCGATACAATCCTGGTAAAACTCCATGGCCTTGCGGCAATCGCCGTTAAAGCCAACATAAGCATTAATTTGTGTCATGATACTTGATCTAGCTGGTTATTAATTGAGCGAAGAGATTTGTCTGTTCGCTAAACAAAACTACAGTCATTCAAAAGATTACAAAGGTGCCGGGCATGACATAATAAGGGGGGGATTGTGACAGATAAATATTGGCGGTATCCCGACGAAATACCGGGAATATTAAAAAAGACATCAGTTGATGTAAATCAATGCGTTTTATAGCTGGCCAGGTCTGTGTACAGATCCCGGAATGAACTTCGCAATCCAATTGTGATCATAGAAGCCCTGTTATTAAACTGGCTGTTTTGTTCAACCCGGAGTGTTCCCCCAAGTTCAAACCTTAAATTATACCGTGGATTTAACACATAGGCAACCTTTCCTTCTATGTAAATCATGTTGGTTGTTAGTCCCTGGCCGGTATAATTACCGTATTGGCGGGCTGCATTGGTATATATATCAAAAATATTTTTTCCATAATCCAGCGTGTTCAGGTCGAAGCCGTATCTGCCAAGGTCGGTTTCTCCGCTGAAGTCAAACCGTTTATAACTATAATTTAACAAACCTACGATTTCCCTGAAATTAGCTCCCCATGGATGTGCGAGAGGTTCGCCGTTTTCCGAATAATTCTCAATAGCTGACCTCGCCGAATAAGTATATGGCTTCGCATTATTGGTTTCGAGCAACAGGTTAAGATGATCAACCTTAAACAGATTGGTTGCCCTGAACCCTAATTGCCAGCCGTATTTATTATCTGACGCACCGTTGCTGGAAAAGAAATCGGCGGAATGAAATTCATTAAGGGCAAATTGACCGTAAACAGTTACGCCATTGCTAACCTTATATTTTCCTGTAAAACCCAGTAAGGATTTATCCGGATCGTCACTCGAATTGTTAACAGGCTTTGTAAATATAATGGGGTTAATATAATTAAAATCAAAAGGACGCTTTACGCCGTTATCGTCTGTGAAGAACCCGATAACATTATCAAAAAAACCAAAGGACAACCGTTTACTGATGTTCCAGTCCAGGTAGTGAAAAACACCAAATTTCTTCCGGTTGCTACCATATTGAGAGGTAGTAGCCGGATCGTTCATATACGTCCACATCACCATGTATCTCAAACTGCTTACCGATCCGGTAAGTTTAAAAAAGAGATACGGCGAAGCAATGTCTGATAATAGCATGGACCGATAACCATCACCAATAAATGTTTTATCACGGCCGGCGGCGATATTCAAAAATTTATTGGGGGTATAAGAAGCGATAGCAGTAAAATAATACCATTCAGGGTTTTGTGGCAAAGTACGATCATAGGCTTGCCCGTTAACAATGCCGGTTTGCCTTGTATATATGGCCATGTATGCGGGTTGGATTGCTGTTCCTGCATAGCCGCTAATGTTGTAATAAAATTTATTGCCATTTGAACCGCCCAGCTGAAAGCCTAACGAGGCGATGCTGATTGTTTTGTGCCCTGAAAAATCCCTGCCAATGGTAAAGTCCGGTAACAAGTCAGCATAAAAAGATGATTTGCCCGAATGTATATCAACCAGGTGTTCATTATAAAGCTTTTTGTATCCCCAATCATCTTTTTGCCCGTTAGTGTTGTAACTAATCATTGATTGCAGCGGAATTTTTAGTAGTGAATCGCCGGTAAAGAATGGTTTTATCGAAGTATGTTCACGTGTCGCTGTTGAATATAAGTCAATATTTGCTTTCTGGTAGAATTGGTAGGAGTAAGGCTGATAATCGCTTTGCGCAAAAATTGGCGTACAAAAAATAATATTAAACGCGATTAGCGTACCGCTAAATCTATATATTTTTAAAGCGTAGTTTTTTTTCATCATTTCGGCAATTTGAAAACTAAAAAAAAATAGGGCTAAAAATCATGGTAGAGATCCCGGAATGAACTTCTTAACCCAACTGTAAATAATATTGTTTTTGTATTGCTAAGCGCATTGCTTTCCTGGCGGAGGAGTACGCCAATTTCCATTCGTAAGTTGTATTTGGGATTCAGAATATAGGCTACGGTACCCTCAGCATATTTTAACGTCGTCGTCAGGCCCCGCCCTGTACCACTGTAGCCGGGAGCAATGTTTACATCATCAGCCAGGGTGATATCTTTTCCATAATTGATATTACCGGTATTTAAGCCATATTTTGCCCATAACAATTCGCCCTGGAAATCAAATTTTCCGAGGCTGTAATTCAAGATACCAATATACTCTTTAAAGTTTGCACCAAGCGGGTCGGCCAGTGGTTCACTCAATTCAGCATAATTTACCATAGGATATTTATTTGAATAGGTAAAGGGTGATGCCGTATTGTATTCGATTAAATAATTTAAATTACTTACCTTAAAAAGTTCCCATCCTTTAAATCCTGCTTGCCAGGCATTACCGTTCCCTTTTACAGCAGATGACAGTGACTGGTCAAAAAGCAATTGTCCATAAATTGTGGTTTTGGGCAATATTTTATATTTGCTGTTAAACCCGATCAGGGTATGGTCGGCTACCTGGCTTGGGGGCCCGAAAGCCGACGAAAAATATACCGGGTTAATGTAATTTATATCAAAGCCGCGCAATTGCCCCAGGTCATTGGCTTCCTCACTAATAATGGCATTAAAAAAACCAAGTGAAGCCCGGTTTGTGATGTTCCAGTCAACGTAATGAAATGCGCCCCATTTCCTCCTGTTGTTCGAAAATGAATTAAATTGAACAGCATTCTGATCTTCCATATACGTCCACATGGCCATATATTGAACTTTTTTACCGAGGTTAACAGTCAGCCGCAATAACGGGTAGGCCGATGCATAATCCGATAACAATATTGAACGGTAGCCTTCGCCGATGAACGTTTTGTCTTCGCCTAAAGCGATGGTTATATTTTTGCCGGCCTGGTAGCCAATCAATGCAGTCACATAAGCCCAATCTTTCGAGCTTGCCGGTAAACCCCTGTCGTAGCCTTGCCCGGGCACCATACGCGTTTTGTTGATGTAATCCGTTTCGTAATTAGCAAACTTTCCCTGGTTTTCGTAACCGCTGGTATAAAAAAAGAAATTTGACCCTACCGTGCCTGACACCTGGTAACCGCGTGTATTTAGCCATGTGGTCCGCCTGCCTTCAAGCTGTTTCCCCAATTGAAGATCTGGCAAATAGTCGGCATTTAAGGTATAACCACTGTTTTTAACTTCAACCGCATGTCCGCTGAAAAGTATCCGGTACACCCAGCTTTTTTGGGAATTATCCGCCGCTGCCATTACTAGCGAGTCATAAAGTCCCCTCACAACGCTGGAATCAGAAATGAGGTATGGCTTTACAGCGGTATGTGAATTTGAATTTATGGGGTACACCGCCTTATTCAATTTTTGATAAAAATGATAGGAGTAGGGCTGATAGATCAATTGGGCGTTTGCTTCCTTCGTTGTCAAAAAAAGAACAAAAAACGATATGAATACGAAAGAAGCTTTTTTCAAATAGTAACCAGGTTCCATCAGCATATATTTAAAGTTAGCAAATAACTAAGCAGAAGGAACTGCTTCACGTTTAGCAAGCTCCAAAGGCGCTTGTAAACCGCTCAGTATATTGTCACAAGGCGCTATATCCAACTCTCCAAATGTTGAATTGTTACTGATAAATTCAGGCACAATTGATTTCATTTTTTTTACAACGCCCAATATATTGTTTTGATTATTTAAGGCAATTAATTCCTTTATATCACTGAGCACATCACGATAATTATTTGCAATCACTTTTGAAATCCTGATCTTTTCGTGATAGGTCGGCAAAGTGCTTTCACCGTCGTTTAGCAATTCTTCATACAGTTTTTCGCCGGGCCGCAAGCCGGTATAAACAATTTTTATATCCGTTTCAGGTTGCAGGCCAGCCAGTTTTATCATATTCCTCGCCAGATCTGCTATTTTAACTGGCTCACCCATATCGAAAATATATATTTCTCCACCCTTTCCTATAGTAGCAGCTTCTAAAACCAGCTGCACAGCCTCGGGTATGGTCATGAAATAACGGGTAATTTCAGGATGAGTAACGGTTAAAGGGCCGCCTTTTTCAATTTGTTCAGCAAAACGTGGTACAACGGAACCATTAGAACCCAAAACATTACCAAACCGTGTTGTAATAAACTTGGTCTTTACGAGATTATGCCCGGGTATTCTATTTATTGATTGAATATAGATTTCAGCAATGCGTTTGCTGGCACCCATAATATTGGTAGGGTTAACCGCCTTGTCAGTGGAGATCATAACAAATTTTTCACAATCAAAATCAACAGCAAGGTCGGCAACGTTTTTTGTTCCCAACACATTGTTATGTACGGCTTCAGTTGGGTTTTCCTCCATCATCGGGACATGCTTATATGCAGCGGCATGAAAGATTATTTCAGGACGATGATCAAGAAAAAGTTTACTCATCCGGTCGTAATTGGTCACGTCTGCCATAAAAATATTCGATACTACATTAGGAAAGGTTTCTGCAACCAGTAAACTTAAATGATGCAAAGGAGTTTCAGCCTGGTCGCACAAGATGACCATCGATGGTTTGTACCTGATCACCTGGTTGACAATTTCCGATCCGATTGAGCCCGCAGCACCCGTAATCAAAATGCGTTTTCCTAACAGATCTTTTGAAATATGGTCTAATTCCACCTGAATAGGCATACGTTGCAGCAAGTCCTCTATTTTAAGATGCTTTATTTGGTTAAAATTTAATTTGCCAAATAACCATTGATCAGTTGGTGGTATTGTAAGTACCTGGATGCCAAGTGTTAAGCATTTTTCTATAGTTTGCTTTTTACTTTTTTCGTCGAGGTCCTGATTCAGGATCATCAATTTTTCAACATTATATTTTTGCTTAAGTTTTTCAAGTGATTTTAAGTCGTAAACTTTTGTTCCCTGTATTTCAACGTGTTTATTACCATAGTCATCGTCAATAAAACCAACAATAGTAAATTTTGCCTGTGCACTCCTTTGCAGCCCTTGTTTTATAAACAGCGCTTCTGCATCAGAACCGTATATCAAAACCCCGGTTTTTTTTGTACCCGGATCATTTTTCATATATAAAAACAATCCTTTAACAGCAAACCTGAAAATAAATAATGTCATGCTCGAGATAGAAACATTTACCATTACAATGAAATTTATGGTGGTTTCGTTACTGGGCATCTGCGGCATTAACCACATGTTAACGCATAATAGGTAGACTACTGAACTAAGTAATACTGATCCGAATACACGTACCAGGTCGGTCATATTGGAATACCGGATTAGGCCGGTATGAATATGCATAACAAACATTACGACGAAAGCTATCATACAGTATAGCCCCGTATAAATAAAAAAATAGCCCCTTAGTATATCTATGAATTCAAAACGGTAAACGATAAAATAGGAAAATGAAAACGACCAGATAACAATTAAAAAATCTGATATTAATATTATCCATTTTGGTATTACTCTTTTAAGTGCTGAAGTAAGGTT
>NZ_CAIWNH010000494.1 GCF_903913935.1 uncultured Mucilaginibacter sp. | reverse complement strand
CTAAAAAGCGATGGTAAAGGGGCTGTAATACTGCCGCACGGGGTTTTATTTCGCGGCGGTTCGGAGGGCGAGATACGGAAGAACCTTGTGAAGAAAGGATATAACAAAGGCATCATCGGTTTGCCTGCGAATTTATTTTATGGCACTACTATACCTGCTTGCATTGTTGTGATTGACAAGGAAAATGCCCATTTGCGCAAAGGTATTTTCATAATTGATGCCAGCAAAGGCTTTGTAAAGGATGGTAATAAGAACCGATTGCGCGAGCAGGATATACACAAAATTGTGGATGTATTTACCAAGCACGAAAACATAGCAGGTTACAGCCGCTTGGTTTCATTTGACGAAATAGGTAATGAGAAGAATGAATACAGCCTGAATATACCGCGCTATATTGATAACCAAGAGCAGGAAGACATACAAGATATTGAGGCGCACCTGCTGGGCGGCATACCTAACGCCGATATTGATGCCCTTCACGAATACTGGAAAGTTTATCCCAGCCTTCGCAAATTGCTTTTTGCTAAATCTGAAAGGGCTAATTATAGCGTATTAAAAGTGGATAAGGATGCGGTTAAGCAAACCATCTTTAACCATCCTGAATTTACCGCCTTTAGTGTGGATATGGATAAAGTATTTGCTGAGTGGCGCAAACGCACTACCGATAAGTTAACGCACCAAAAAATAGGCTTTAAGCCCAAGCACCTGATACAGGAAATTGCAGAAGATTTGCTGCTGGCATATAGCAACCGCAGCTTGGTTGACAAATACGATGTTTACCAGCACCTGATGGCCTATTGGAGCGAAACCATGCAGGACGATGTCTATGTTATCTCGGATGATGGTTGGAAAGCAGGGCGCGAAGTGTATCGAATCTCCAAATCAACTAAAGATAAAGCGGGTACAACCAAAAAGAAGGATGTGGACGGTTTGGAGGGTATTGAAAGCAAGCTGATAAAGCCATACCTGGTGGTTGATAAATATTTTACGGCAGAAAAACAATCCATTGAAGCACTGGAAACCGAAAGGGATACCATAGCTGCCCAACTGGAGGAAATGGAAGAAGAACATGGTGCTGAAGATGGCTTGATGGTTGATGCTAAAAATGATAAAGACAAAATTACAGCAGCCAGTATAAAAGATCGGCTAAAAAAGATAAAAGGCAGCCTATTCGATAAAGATGAACGTGAATTATTGGAAGCCTATCTTAAATTAACAGATGCACAGTCCGAACTAAACAAAACGATCAAAGAACAGAAGAAAGAGTTGGAAACTTTGGTTTGGGATAAATACCCGCAGCTAAGCGATGCCGAGATAAAAACCTTGGTTGTTGATGATAAATGGATACAGGTAATGGATGATGCTATCCATACCGAAATGCAAAGGATTAGCCAGCGGCTCACCCAGCGTATTAATGAATTGGCAGATCGGTATGAAACGCCGCTACCGTTGCAATTGAATGAAGTACAAGCACTGGAAGAAAAAGTTAATGCTCACCTTGCTAAAATGGGTTTTTTATGGAACTGATGGAAGGGTATAAACAAACTGAAGTTGGTATTATACCTGCAATTTGGGACATCAAACCATTGGTTGAGTGTTGCAAAAAAATCACAGATGGAACGCATGACACCCCAAAAAAAGTTGAGATAGGCGTCCCATTCATAACCGCAATTCATGTAAAAGAAAATAATATTGATTTTGATAGTTGTTATTTTCTTCCAGAAGAGGTGCATAGAGTAATTTTCAATAGGTGTAACCCAGAAAAAGGTGATGTACTAATGGTTAACATTGGCGCTGGCGTCGCAACAACGGCCCTAGTTAGCGTTGATTATGAATTTAGTTTAAAGAATGTTGCTTTAATAAAACCGGACACCTCAAAGTTGATTGGCAAATATTTAAATTATTGGCAAATATTTTCAAAAACAAAGATAGTTGATTCAATATCTTCAGGTGGCGCACAGCCATTTTTATCATTGAACCAAATTGGGGGATTGATAATAGCTTTGCCCGCCATAGCCGAACAAACAGCCATAGCCACAGCCCTTAATGATGCCGATGCACTAATTACCAGCCTGGAAAGACTTATTGAAAAAAAGCGGGCAATTAAGCGGGGTGCAATGCAGCAGTTGCTGAAACCTAAAGAGGGTTGGGATGTCAAGAAGTTAGGTGAGATTGCTGAAATTGTTGGGGGCGGTACACCAAGTACTTTTATTCCGCATTATTGGAATGGTACAATTAACTGGTTCACACCAACCGAAATAGGTGCAGAAAAATACTCTTTTGAGAGTAAACGAAAAATAACAAAAGATGGAAAGTTAAGTTGCTCAGCAAAGATTTTGCCGATTGGTACAATACTTTTAACTACACGCGCCGGAATAGGTGATGCAAGTATTTTAATGCAAGAGGGCTGCACAAACCAAGGTTTCCAATCGTTAATTGCGAAAGAGGGCTATCATAACGAATATCTCTACTATCTTATCTTAACACTTAAAAGTGTTTTACTGCAAAATGCAAGTGGCAGTACTTTTTTAGAAATAAGCCCCAATAAAATCAAACAAATTGATGTTTCCGTTCCAAATTATGAAGTGCAAACTACCATTGCAACGGTTCTTAGTGATATAGATTTAGAAATAACCACATTAGAAAAAAAGCTCACTAAATGCAAAATGCTTAAGCAGGGTATGATGCAGGAACTACTAACCGGTAAAATAAGAATAATTTAACTTAAACCTAAACATAAAAATGGCAAAACTTATAGAAGTCGAAGAAAGAGACATTAATTACATATTCGGAAAAAGCAAACCATACAGTCTGGATGTTTACCAACGGGATTATCGATGGAATGACAACGAAAAGGACTATAAAATAGTAACGCAGTTGCTGGTTGATATCGAATTGCGGTTTGAAAATAACCTAAAATTTAACAAGCGAGATCAAACAGAAGAACTTCCCAAAATACTAAAAGATGTTGAAGAAAATTTTAAAGCCTATTTTCTAAATACGGTTATGCTCAATGAGCAGCAAGGGAACATTTATATAGTAGATGGCCAACAAAGGTTAACAACGATATTGCTTATACTCATTAAACTATATCATATAGGAATAGCTAACAATACTGGCGGTTTAAACATAGAAAAGTTAATCGGCACCAAAATTTACGAAGAAGATTTAGCCAGTGTAAAACATTTCAAGATTTCTAACGAAGATCGAAATTCGATTATCAAAAAAATATTTGACTCAACCTCCATTAGCAAAGACGATATAGTCAACATAACACAGTCTAACTTAAAAGAAAATTATTTTGTAATCTCTAAATACTTTGACAAATACTTTTTTGATAAAGAAGGTGCTTTTAAAGCTGTTAAGTTTAACTACT
>NZ_CAIWNH010000493.1 GCF_903913935.1 uncultured Mucilaginibacter sp. | reverse complement strand
TGGCGGTGCTACCGGAGAGGAAGTGTATAGTTTTTCGTCCATAATTATAGACAGTGTGTACGCCAAATTTGGCGTAAGGCTACAGCGCGAAGTGAATCTAATTGGTTAGGTTTTTTTATTTTTACCAAAAGGCGGTTTAATAAACTACCACTTCCTGAAGCATCCGGCTTTCAATCGCTGCAGATGACACCCCAACAAACAACACAAGCAAACGCCTGTTTTACAGTGCGTTAAATACCACCTTAGTGTTTAATAAATTGAGCTTTACGGCGATTGATATTTGGCAGACCGGCCCGGCGGCCCTGTGCCCCGCGACTTTTTAGTGGTACTATGTTTGTCTTACTGTTGATACAAAACATTAACAGATGACAAAGATTGAGTTTAACACCCTAGTACTACGTCAGGCAACCTCGCTAAGGTCATATGCCTTACACTTTACCCGCGACGCAGACGATGCTAACGACCTTGTCCAGGATACAATGTTGAAAGCCATTACATACTACAACAAGTTTAAGGAAGGAACAAATTTAAAAGGGTGGTTATACACTATCATGAAAAATACTTTCATTAACAACTATCGCCGGTTTATAAAAATGAACACTTTTGTTACCAAGAGCGACGAGATCAGCTCGCCAAACCTGGTATTCAGTTCAACCAAAAATCAGGGCGAAGCCAAGTTTGTGATGGACGATTTGAAGAAAGCTTTAGACAGGCTGCCCGCTGACTATTACGTACCCTTCACGATGTATTTTGAAGGCCACAAATACCACGAAATTGCTGATGATCTGGAAATCCCGATCGGCACGGTTAAAACCCGTATTCACGTTGCCCGCAAGCTGCTTAAAAAGAGCCTTAAAGCTTACGATACAGGCGTTGCCAAACCTGTTTACGCTGAAAATTAACAAGCTCAACATATATAATTTGAATCTCCCTGTTTTTTTAGCAGGGAGATTTTTTTTTTGTGCCGGTTTTATTTGGCTATTTTGCAGCCAAATGAGCGAATTACCTGTATATACCAAATCGCAACTGGCGCTCCGGAACGGGAGCGACAAGCCGGAGATCTGGGTGGCCTATAAAGGAAAAATCTACGATGTATCGCGCAGCAGGCTATGGATGAGAGGTAAACACTACGAGCACTGGGCCGGGCAGGACCTTACCGATGAACTGAAAGACGCCCCGCATGATGAATGGGTATTCAAGAATTTCGACCCGATAGGGAGGTTAGGGTAAATGCGAAAATCGGAATGCCAATTGCGGAAGTATTACGTCATTCCGCAATCGACATTTAGCAATCCGCAATTAATTTATTTCAAACTTCGATAAACTCACAAACTCCTGCACCCTGGCAGCTATTTCCTGCTGGCTAAGGTTACGGATCTTTTCGGTACCAAACTTTTCTACACAGAATGAAGCCAGCGCTGAGCCAAAAATGATGGCATTTTTCATGTTATTGAAATTAACGGTACCTACTTTGGCCATGTAGCCGATAAAGCCGCCTGCAAAAGTATCACCTGCGCCGGTTGGATCAAATACGTCGGCAAGAGGCAATGCTGGGGCAGCAAATATTTTATTTTCGTGGAAGAGCAGCGCACCATGCTCGCCTTTTTTAATGATCAAATATTCAGGACCCATGGTTAAAATTTTATGGGCTGCCTTAACAAGGGAGTGTTCGCCTGACAGCTGCCGGGCCTCGGCATCGTTAATGGTAAGTACATCCACCATTTTAATGGTATCCAGCAGTTCTTCCAGGGCAACATCCATCCAGAAGTTCATGGTGTCCATTACAATAAGCTTAGGGCGATTGGTAAGGCGGTTTATAACCGTTTGCTGCACCTGTGGCTGTAAATTGCCCAGCATCAGGAATTCGCAATCCTGATAAGAGGGTGGGATGATGGGGTCAAAATCAGCCAGTACGTTCAGTTCGGTGATCAGCGTATCGCGGCTGTTCATATCATTATGATAACGGCCCGACCAGAAGAAAGACTTTTCACCCGCTTTTACCTGCAGCCCTTCGGTACTGATATGGTGCTTATTAAAATCTTTTATTTCGCTTTGCGGAAAATCGTCGCCAACTACGGCTACAATCTTTACTTTATCATAAAAATACGAAGCCGCAAGGCTTGCATAAGTCGCAGCGCCGCCAACTATTTTATCTGTTTTGCCAAAAGGGGTTTCAATGGCGTCGAACGCTACGGTACCAATTACTAAAAGGCTCATTAAGTATGTTTTAAATTTTTGCGCAAAGTTCGTAAAATTTAAGAAGAAAAGTGCGGGTTTTCAGGTATATGAGGAGAATATTTGTCATATGTCAATAAGGTAAGCATCCGATTCTTTGAAGGGCAGGTCGCCAGGGAATCAACTTATTCGGGACGAAGTTGATCCCCATGTTGGCTTGAAGGGCCCTTTTATATTTGGCTCATTTAAAATTTGGTCATTATAAAAATTATTGGCTAGGCCCGTAATAAATACAGCGATGGCATGGCAACAGCCATTCCCTTGATTAATGTTCTTCTTTTCATCTAATGAGGGTAATAAAGGTTTACTGAACATAGCCAGCACATTTACTATAGTTGAAAAATCCTGTTCATCAAAATCCATTTCTCACGCTGCTCAGCCCATGGTAATGGTTGTTGAAATTTCCACATCAACTCTTCCCATTGATGACCTAGCTGGTTGGTGCTTTCCATAGCCGCTTTGCTTTCAAAACTGAAATCATCGTCAGTTTCCATAACCATGATTAACCGGTTGCATGTCCGATAGATTTCTATATTGTGGATTCCTGAATTGCTAATACTTTTCATTATCACAGGCCCTGCGTTCTCTTTTTTATGCCAATTTTCATATTCAGCAATTAGTCCTGGATTATTTATTAAGTCAACTGCGAGGCAAGATTTTTTAATTTGTTAAGTTTTTAAAAAGTCATTTTCCGTAAAGTGGGTCAAACCATTTCCACTATTGCTTTTATCACGCCCTTGGAGGGATTCAACCAACTTTCAAATTCATCCTTTACCTGATCAAATGAAACCCGGTGAGTGATATAAGTGGTCGGATCAATTTCTTTTCGTTTCATTGAAGTAATTACGTGCTCAAAATCTTCCCGTGTCGCATTCCGGCTGCTCATGAGCGTCGCTTCTCTTTTGTGAAATTCAGGATGACTAAAACAAATCTCCCCTTGCGGCAACCCGATCAAAACAAATCTCGCACCATGCGACATATATTGAAACGCATTATTGATAGCCTTTAAATTTCCGGATGCATCAATTACAACTGTTGGCATATCGCCATTTGTGATAGATTTCAATTGTGCCATCACATCAACATCCATTGCATTAATAATATGGGGTACCTGCAATTTTTCTTTGCAAAATTTCAATCGCTCGCCGTTGACATCGAGAGCAATCACTTTTGCGCCGGCAATGCGGGCAAACTCCATAGTTCCCAGTCCAATTGGGCCCGCGCCTATTACCAAAACAAATTCACCTTTGGTTACACCTGCCCTCCTTATGCCATGCGCACCTATCGATAAGGGTTCAATTAATGCTAATGCATCAAAGCCCAACCCTTCACCATGAATTAAGCAATAAGACGGCACAGAACAATATTCAACCATTCCTCCATCCTGGTGCACACCGCATACCTTTATATTTTCGCAGGCATTTTGTTTCCCGTTCCGGCAGGCAATGCAAGTACCACAGTTGAAATATGGTATAAATGTTACAGCTTCGCCAACCTCAAAACCTGGCGCGCTATCAACCGCGACTATTTCGCCTGAAAGTTCGTGACCTAAAATGCGGGGATATTCAAAGTAAGGTTGCGTACCTTCAAAAGCGTGCAAATCGGTGCCGCAAATTCCTATTCGCTTTATTTTTATGATGGCATACCCTGGTTTTAATTGAGGTTGTTCTGCTGCTGCATATTCAAACTCACCCGGTTTTGTGCATACTAAAGTTTTCATTTTATACTTTATAAGTTTACAGTAATAGATGATTGGCACCAGGAAGTAAAGTCAGTTTCAATTAAAGATTTATTTTTTAATTGTTGCCAGAATTGCAAGGGGGTATCTGTATCCATCATCTCCAGATTAGATTTTACCCGGCTTGCAGTAGCGGCATTTAAGGCAATGCTTTTTACCCCGGGAACAATTAAGGCAAATTGCACACACGCATCAGCGGGGCTATTTAGTTTAAGGCCGCGTCTTACTCCACGACCTGTTCTGGCACCTGATCGCACTTAACTCGACCGGTATACTGTCCCATCCCGTTAAATTCCTCCGTTATAACAGGGGTCAAATTCCACAATCCATTCAATGCCATATTTATCCCTAAACATTCCGGCGTAAGTACCCCAGGGACTATCTCCGATAGTTCCTTCTATAACTCCGCCTGCTGATAATCCCGTAAATATTTTGTCTGCTTCTTCACGACTTTCTGCACTAACTGATATTTTGGATCTGTTTTCGTTTTCGTTTACTCTTCCCATAAATTCGGGAACATCATTGGCTATTAACACGTTGTGTTTGCCAATAGGTAAAGCAATGTGCATTATCCTATTTGCTTCATTATCCGGTACCTGAAATTCAGCGCTTGCCAGGTCCTTGAAACGAATGATCCTGGCAAACTCTCCGCCAAAAACCGATTTGTAAAAAGTGAATGCTTCTTCGGCATTTCCGTTGAAGTTGATCCAGGGATTGATTGCTCTCATAATTTTTAATTCTTAAAAATGATTGTAAATTTTCTTTTTATGTTTTCTACGATAAGGACGCCAACAATTCTTCCAGGTTTTTTAACGTCATGGTGAAGCCTGTTTTGAAGCCCTCTAATAATTTCTCCAATCGCTCAAACGATTCATTAAAAATGGTAATGTCCACTTTAGTTATGCCATTTTGCTCGCTGAAATTATAATCCCACTCAGAACCCGGCAGTTCACGATTTTCGTCCTTATCTGCAAAGGCGTTGTACATCTTAAAATTGGTTTTCGGGGTAATGGATGTAAATTCCTGCACCGACCAACGCTCCTGCCCGTCGGGGCTTATCATCGCGTAAAATCGCCGCCCGCCTACTTCAAAATTCATATACTTGGTTTTGGCGCGCATAGGTGCAGGTGCCCCCCATTGGTCCAGCAGTTCGGCTTTGGTAAAGGCATCCCATACTAAAGACTGTCCGGCGTTAAATTCCCTGGTTATATAAACCATTTTCGCCGCTTTGTCAACGTTGAAATCAAATAGCAAATCGTTGTTCATTTTTCCTGTTCTTTTATTGTTGTTAATAAATGGTCAAGCTGGTTAAATTGAGTTTCCCAGTTTTGCCTGAATTGGGCTAACCAATGGTCAAACTCCTGCATTTTTTTGGTAAATTGTCGTTTAAATTAATGCATTCCGAGTATGATTCTGCCAGTTTGCGACACTCTTCAAAATGATCGAGTGGAAATGAACCTCTGTCTGGCGATTTACGGGCATTTTATTTATTAAAAAAAATAATAAAAAAATCAACAAAATTAATCGTAAATATTTTTTTGATTTTAACAATGTTTGGGGTTTGGGGTTTGGGGTTTGGGGTTTGGG
>NZ_CAIWNH010000492.1 GCF_903913935.1 uncultured Mucilaginibacter sp. | reverse complement strand
GAGTTTTTACTTATCGCGCCAGCTGATTCTTTATTTCCGGATGTACGGTTATTATTTAGTTAGGATATGATGGGTTATAGGTTGAATTTATCTTTCGCTATTTCGTAGCCAATGATCAGCAAAATAACGGCCGTTCCCGCCAAAACGTCTAAAACAGACGCGCCGAAATTTTCCTTTACTTTTTTAGTAAGGTTTACCCCATCGTTTTTATAACTGATGATGCGGTTTGCCGAATCGACATGGAATTTAATACTTGCAGTATGCAGCGCAACGATTTTATTTGTTAAAGTATCCTTTATTGGGATTATTTTTGAATTACTGACGGTGTCCGTTTGATTTAACGTTGATAAGGTATCCCGGTAATATGCCCATTCCTCAAAACCCGGATAGGAAGTCTTTTTGTCCGGCTCCCCTAATTCTTTTACCAGGTCCGCTTTGGTATGCAGGTGTTCAACTACTTCCCGGGTATAAACTATTTTGCTGCATCCGCTGAAAAACAGCAAAATAAAAAGATAGTGCTTGCTGGATAAGCGATTCGTTTTCAATGGATTCACACTCAAATATAATTGATTATGATGAAATATAAAAAATAATATCCGTTAAAATCCACCTGGTATCGCGTCTTATTAAAGCAATAGTTGATATATAGTACAAACATTGGGTTCATTCATTAAATTTGCGAACACAACAGCACCTCTTTATGAAAATACTTTTCTTTTCGGCAAAGCCTTATGATATTACCACCTTTAACCAGCATAATGCCAACTATGGTTTTGAAGTGGAATATTTGGAAACCCACCTGGGGCCGCATATTGTTAATGCCGTAGATGAGGGCACCTTTGCCGTATGTGTATTTGTTAACGATAACCTGACCGCCGAAGTGATTGAAGTGTTGGCGGCAAAAGGAGTAAAGGTAATTGCGTTGCGCTGCGCCGGCTTTAATAATGTTGACCTGGCGGCTGCGAAAAAACATGGAATAACCGTGTGCCGCGTACCTGCCTATTCGCCCGAGGCCGTGGCGGAACATGCCGTGGCAATGCTGTTAACCCTTAACCGCAAAACCCACAAAGCTTACAACCGGGTTAGGGAACAAAATTTTTCGTTAAACGGCCTGTTAGGGTTTAACATGCACGGCAAAACGGTTGGTGTGATTGCTACCGGAAGGATTGGTAAGGCTTTTTGTAAGATCATGCTGGGTTTCGGATGTAAAGTGTTGGCTTTCGACCTATATCAAGATCCGGAACTGGTTGCTGCCGGTGTAAATTATATTCCTTTTGAAGAAGTACTGCAACAGGCAGATATCGTCTCCCTGCATTGCCCGCTTACCCCCGAAAGTCACCACCTGATCAACAGGGAGACGCTGGGCCTGATGAAACAGGGCGCCACGCTGATCAATACCAGCCGCGGCGCGTTGATAGATACACACGCTGTTATTGTAGCCCTTAAAACAGGCCGCCTGGCCTACCTGGGTATTGATGTTTATGAACAGGAAGACCGGTTGTTTTTTAAAGACCTGTCCGGAAGTATTATTGAAGATGATACTATTCAGCGCTTGATGAGTTTCCCTAATGTGCTGGTTACCGGCCACCAGGCGTTTTTTACCGCAGATGCATTGGCACAGATCGCTGAGACAACGCTCAGCAGTATCAGGCAGCTGGGTGCCGGGATTTTTTTGGACGGGGCTTTAGAGGTGTAATTGGGAACCTAGTTAACTATCCATAATCACGTTTATGGCATATTCATATTATTTATCGTAAGCTATTCAGTAAATAGGTTACTTGGACAGCCTGTGTAATGTTTCGAATAATTAATTAAATGACAGGGAAAGAAACGCATATTTCTCAAGCAAGATATTAACATATGCCATTTTAATATTGCTCATGATAATATTTCTATTTATTTCAACGCCACGTTGTTGTATTTTTCAACCTGGGTATTTATATTTGAGAAAAAAGCATATTAACCCATTTATTTAATCCCATATTATGAAAAGACTGATCATCGCTATTGTAGCTGTTTCTTTTGCATGTGTTTTTTTAAATAGCTGTAAAAAATCCACAAATGTTGTTAACCCCGGCACAAGCCCCGTTACAACCAATAACCTTCACGGCTTTGGATTGAACGCGATGACTCCACAGGATTTGGCAAACGTTCCGTCATTTTCCAGTAGTCTCTTCAGCAATCGGCTGCAGCCTGATGGTTTAACTTACAATGGCACAGCCTATAATTCATATCTGTTAGTCACCCCGCAAATCAGGGACCAGGGACAACTGGGTGCCTGCACAGGTTTTTGTGGTGCTGAAACTGATGAGATACTCTATTACTATAAAAATAATTCGGTACAGCCAATAGCCAATTTTACAATCGCCAATGGCATTGTGCTCGCCACTCAAAATGAGATCCCAAATACGTCTGAGGAATCCTATTACGGATCAGGCAATACTACAGCAGCTGCCGTTAGTCCGCTGTTTTTATATTTTGTAGAACGAGTAGTGATCAGTGGCGGGTCCATCGGTTCAGACCCCGGTGCCAATATGGTTAATATTGGTGAAACGCTGCAGGGGCTAAGCAATAATTCCGGTTCCGGCAAGGCACTCACCTACAACGGCTATACTTTTGATGGGATATCAAATGAGTCACTTTATAAATATCCATTTGTACTTGGCTCAGGGGGGTATAATGTCGCAACAGCAACAACCGCTCCATATACTACCTATCCTTATAATTATTTCAATTATGGAACTAACATCATACCCGTTGCTCCTAATAATTTCCCGATTGGCACCCAAAGTGGCAGCACAAGCAGCAGCGGTACAACTACTGAAGGTTACTACGTTATTACAGATACCAAGGCCGCGCTTATTGCAGATGTTAAAACCGCACTTTTAAATAATAAACCGGTAATGATGGGTTTTAATGTTTATGACAAAGGTCCTTCTTACTCTTATTTTGAAAGCCTTAGTACGACAAGCTACACCTATAATCCGCTAACTTCCAGCGGTTCATTAGTGTCTGGCATCAGATTGCAAGGTGGTCATGCCGTACCCATTGTCGGGTATATTAATGATAGTACTCAACCGGGCGGTGGCGTTTTTATTTGCCAGAATTCATGGGGTACTCCATGGGGTTATCATGGTTATTTTTATCTTCCGTATTCGGTTATTACAAATACCAAAATTGTACCCGCATCAAATTTATTTGTAGCGATCATTTAAAATAAGTTTAGCTTTAGTTAACGAGAACTCCAGGTTGATTACCCGGAGTTTTTTTTTGAAAATTATATGTTGATTTAAGTTATTTGAACCCGAATTTACCTTTTTTTGGTAAGTTAACAAGCCTTTTAAGACGCTAATTATTTATTAAAATACGAAAAAGATTACTCGGAATCTACCAAAAAAAGAAATATAATCTTTTGATTAACAGCTGTTTATTGTAAAACTATTAATATTTAATACCCGCTTAATGTAAATAGTCTTATTAACCGATACAAAAACTTAAAATATAATTCCCGCATACCGTACAGGTAAACAAAGCTAATACCGGTGCTAAACCTCCACAATCTTATTCAGCATACCCTTAAAGATAAAAAAATGGAACGGTAGCATAGCATACCAGTATAAGCGGCCGGCTAAACCAAGCGGCCTGAAGGTAGCAATTTGCGTTACGCAGTTTTTATCATCTATCTTAAATTCCAGCCATGCTTCGCCGGGCAACTTCATCTCGGCATACATCAGCAACCGCTTTTCTTCCCTGCTCACATAAATTACCCGCCAGAAGTCCAGCGCATCGCCAGGCGACACTTCGGCGGCATTTTTACGGCCCCGGCGCAAGCCAACACCGCCAAACAGCCGGTCGAGGAAGCCGCGAAAACTCCAAAGCCAGTTGGCATAATACCATCCGTTACGACCGCCGATAGCAAATATGCGTTCTAAGGCCTTGTCTGGATCCCTGGTTTCCTGGCTTTGTTTGTCGCGGAAAACCCCGAAACGCGGGATTTCAATGTGGCTGGTCAGCCCGGTGGCAAAAATGCGGTTATCGCCCGCGTCGTTCCAGCTGGATAAAACCAGGTTTTGTTCTATTTTTTCAAAAGCCAGCGAAATTGCTTTTTTATATGGTATCAGATCTATGTGCAGGCGATCTGAAAGATCGTTATTATTTGCAATTACGTCCACCTTCATGCTGTTCACCAGGTTTTTTGCTAAAGGATACGCAGTGGAAGTCACAAAATATAACCAGTAGGACGACAGTTTAGGCGTAAAAACCGGAACTAAAAAAATCTTAAGTTTCAGCTTCCTTACGTCGGCAAATTGCTCCAGCATCTGCTTGTAACTAAGCGTATCAGGTCCGTAAATATCAAAATGCAGGTTATAAGTGTACTTTTTATGCAATACGCCAATCAGGAACTGAATGACATTACGGATGGCAACGGGCTGACATTTGGTTTTTAACCATTTGGGCGCTATCATTACGGGCAGTTTTTCAGCCAGGTCGCGGATGATCTCGAAGGAGGCACTGCCGGAACCTACGATTATACCTGCTCTTAAAGCCGTAACCGGTACTTTACTTTCACGTAAGGTTTCCTCAACCGCCTTTCGGCTTTCCAGGTGTTTACTAAGATGCTGTTCGTTTACGATGCCGCCCAGGTAAATGATCTGTCCGGCGTTGGTAGTATCCATAAATTCAACAAAATGTTCGGCAGAATGTAATTCTTCCTTGCTGAAATCCCCACCACTCATACTCATGGAATGCACCAGGTAATAAGCCGCGTCAATATCTCGGGGCAGATTTTTTAGAGTAGACGGCTTCATCAGGTCGGCCTCGATGACGCTAACTTGTTCAGCTTTATATTGCTTGATATCCAGGCGGTCCTTATCCCGAACGAGGCATATTACCTCATGGCCCTCATCAAGCAGAACAGGGAGAAGTCGCCTTCCAATATAACCGGTTGCGCCGGTAAGCAATATTTTCATCATCGTTCAACAAGATAAGGAGTATTTTGTTGCGATTGAATTCTTTGGCGGCTTATTTTCTGGTAAATCAATAATAAGAAATTGGATATTTTCTGACAATTAGCCCCTGCCGGAGGGGCACTCCTCCGCAGCTATTCCTATGCTAAAAAGATTACCTGAACAAATCGATATCAAATTTACCCGAAAATATTCCCGGCGACCAGTTGGAAGGGACTACAAATGAATTAGTAAACCAGATGACGTGTGCATCAGCAACATATTGTTTGCCGCCCTTTAGCAGTACCATATTTAACCACTTTCCGGTCGATAGATCAAGTTCACCATAGGCTGGAAATCTTTTCGTGTTTTCACCCTCGTTGTTGCTGATTATTTTTAACGTGTTTTCATGAAACGCAAAGCACGAAGTTGCTGGCCCCTTGCCGTCATAATACACGGGCAATAACTGCTGAAATTGTTGTTTCAGATTTTGATCATAACCATTGATGATGAGTGCTTTTTCGAAATATGAAGAAACAACAGTATAGCCCACTCCAACAGGGCCGGGTTGGGCTACAGTGATCATTTTTTTTCGACATAAAATTCAGACGCAGCCACAATTAACCGGCTGTTATGTTCCTGGAAAAACCTTACGGTTATATCCTTTTTTTGTGAACCGATGTTCGGTTTTTCAAATTGCGGACTCACCTGAACAAAGCTATTTTCCATCGCCCTGATGTGTTTGCCGGTAAATACTTCATTGGTAGATTGCCCTGTGTTTGTCGAGAAATCAAACTTACCCATGTAAAGCTCCCTGTCATTATTATGATTATTATGGGCCAGCGCCAGGTAAAGTACATTTCGGTCCTCCTGCGAAGGGGTAATTGCATTAGACGCCTTTTCCAGGTCAAATCCGCTTAGGGTATCACAGTTTAAGGTTATTGGTTTCGAAGGCTCCGTACTGCCGCTTTCATAACGCCGGGCCAGTAAAGTGGTACCGCCCGGGGCAGTTAGCATAAAGAGATCGCCATGCCCGTTACCTGTCATACTGATATAGGTTTCATCTGGAAATTTAGGCTTCAGGTAAACCGGTTCAAGCTTATCGTTCAGGTTGACAATTGTCAAATCTTCTGTACTATCCCTTAAATGACCATAAAATAAACTCTGTGTTTTTATATCTGCCTGCCTCACAATTAAACTAAAATCCGAACCATCATGCTGAATTACGATGCAGTTGGTTCCTCATGTTTAGCATGCTGCCTGAAGATCTATTTTTGCAATATGATTTTGCCGGATTGCGGATCAATTAAAAAATGAAAATAAAATTGAACTATTTAAAAGGCAGATTTGGCTAAAAGTCAGAATATTCAACAGGCCTTAAAAAAGTAATATCGGCTTTGGATATGGTGTTTTGATATTCAGGCAACGCAGACAGTTGTTTCCAATCTGCGCCATCTCCAAACTGCTTCCAATGTTCATCACGGTCTGCTTTATTATTAAAAGTTGTCAAATACATTAAATTTGGCATACGGCCTCCTGCAATTACTTCTCCGTAAAAAACGGGGTTAAAATTTAGCTTTGTGAAAATATCTACTTCCTTACCCGCGTTAAACATCTTCACTTTTTGGCGATATAAATAATCTGTAGCGCTTTCGTAACTACGTAGTTCATAAACTCTTTCAGCAAGTGGAGATGTAAGCAATGGTGTTGCGAATTCGGGCCTGTCTATAAAAGCCTTCAATAAAATAGTTTCAATGCGATCGTATGGGGCTTCATTATAAGCCGCATTCAGGTAAGTGGCACCATCGCTTTGAAGTTGTGCATCGTTAAACAATTGTTCATCCATTTTTGCAAAAACTTCAGTAGAAGCAGACGGTATGAAAACATATATCCGCTTATCTAAACTGGTATCATTACCAATTGCCTTAAAAACACCAACTTTACTTATTCCTATTCTATGTAAAGCCGGTAAGTAAGCTGTTTTTAAAAATTGTTCTGTTTTGTTTATCTGCTCCTGGGTTTTTAAGTGATATACCTTTATCTCATAAAAGTACCGTGTTTTTTTAAACCGGGTTTCCGCTGTTACATTTAGAAAACAAAAAGTTAATGTAACTAATATTGATAAAATGATTAGCGTGGATTTATTGGTGCGCATGTTTTTTGTTTATTAAGGTTACAAATTAAAACAATTTAACTCAGTAAATTGTGCCTGAAAGTGGAATGGTATATTTTCTTTTTCCTTTGCAAGGATCATGGGTATTGAAATACTACGGGTTCTAATAATCGGCATACGCAATAAAAAACCGGTTAAAAAAACAAACAAATGCAAGGATTCGATAACCAACTATTTTCCGATACAAAAAGTAATTAAGTATTGACTATTAATTACTTAACACATTTGAGTAACAAAATAGCAACAAAAATATTAATCTATTTCTTAGAAGGTTGATAAATTGGAGATTTTACCCTTTCAAATCTCCAAACTGATGACTCCTTTACATCGGAGATCG
>NZ_CAIWNH010000491.1 GCF_903913935.1 uncultured Mucilaginibacter sp. | reverse complement strand
TCGTGCCGTTCGGGTCGGGGAACGGTTTATCCCGGTTCCTGCAAATCCCGATGGACGCTGTAAAAGCCATTCAAACACTAAACACCGGACATGTGGAAGTAATTGATTCAGCAACCCTGAACGGAAAGCCTTTTTTTAATATGGCAGGTATGGGTTTTGATGCGCACATTGCCGAAGTATTTTCACACAACAAAAAACGGGGGTTTATCACTTACATCAAGTCTTCGTTTGAAGAGTTCAATAAATACAAACCGGAATTATATAAAATCGATATCGACGGCAGAAACTATGATCGGAAATCGTTTATGCTGAGTTTTGCAAATTCATCGCAATACGGTAATGACGCTCACATATCCCCATGTGCCTCCGTTCAGGATGGGTTACTGGATATTTGTATGATCGATCAATTTTCAATCTGGCGGCTTCCTGAAATGGGTCTGCGGATGATGAACAAAACCGCCGATAAGACGAAGTTTGTTGAGATCATCCGGGGAAAACGGATCCATATTACACGTATTGCCCCAGGCCCCGTTCATCTTGACGGAGAGCCCCAGACAGAAGGCGCGGAAATTACCATTGAAATTGTACCCTCATCTTTAAAGGTGATTACGGGTGTTGATTATAAAAAGGTCTGAAGTCCGGAATCTAAAGCCTAAAGTCAGATTTATCTTTTTATATATCTTTGTCTCTATCTTTCGAAAACCCGACTCTGGACTTTCGACTTAGGGCTAACGACTTAGAAAAATGTCAAAAAAGAATTTCACAGGGGTGGTTTACTCAACCGACCCAGGTTTCCAGTACCAGGAAGACGGCGGGCAAACGGCCACTACCCTGCCACCACAGCAGCAAAACCTTAAAATATTCCTCGACCGCAAGGGCGGCGGTAAACTGGTTACCCGCGTAACCGGGTTTATTGGTACCGATGACGACCTGGAAACCCTCGGCAAAAAATTAAAATCCAAGTGCGGGGCCGGCGGCTCGGCCAAAGATGGCGAGATATTGGTGCAGGGCGATTTCAGGGAAAAGGTTTTAGCTATTCTGATTGCGGATGGCTATAAGGCGAAGAAAGCGGGGGGATAGTTGATTAGTTAATAAGAGGTTAGAGATTAGTTAAAAAAATCATAAAATCTCTCTGGCTATTCGGATTGTTTCTGTTTTAGGACTTTACTGACTTTTCGGACTTTCGGACTACATCAATCTCTAACCTTAGTGTATTGAACTAAACATATAAATAACAATATATCAACTACTTATATAGTGTGTAAAACATACATTATGTAAAAAAATATCCTATTTTACTTGTTTCTTAGAGTTTAAAACCGGTAATTTTGCAGCGACCAATTTATCTGTTTAATGAGAAACCGTACTACCCATGTACCTGATTTGAGCTGCTTCGGGCTCGACCAGGCAAAGCACATCTATTACCAGTTAACTCCCGCCGAACTTATTGAAGAGGCCTTAAAAAGAAACGAAGGCGTTTTAACCGAAAACGGGGCCCTTGCCATCGACACCGGCGAATTTACCGGCCGCTCACCTAAAGACCGTTTTATTGTTGAAGATGAACTGACGCGCGACACCGTATGGTGGGGCAAAGTGAACTTTAAGTTTGACAGCGATAAATTTGACGCCCTGCTGCAAAAAGTTTGCGACTACCTATCACAACGGGATGTATTTGTACGCGATTCCTGCGCTTGCGCAAACGAAAAGTATCATATTGATATACGGGTGATTACGGAAACAGCCTATCAAAACCTCTTTTCGCACCATTTATTCATTCGCCCAGAGGTAATTAATGCGCCTTTACCACCGGAATGGACGATAATTGCGGCGCCAGGCTTTATCGCCAACCCCGAAGAAGACGGTACCCGCCAGCATAATTTCTCGATCATCAATTTTAGCCGGAAGATCATCCTCATCGGCGGGACAGGTTATACCGGCGAGATCAAAAAAGGGATATTTTCGGTGCTGAACTTTATTCTCCCGCTACAAAAGAAGGTACTTTCGATGCACTGCGCTGCCAATACTGGCGCAAAAGGCGATACGGCGATATTTTTCGGTTTATCAGGTACCGGCAAAACCACCCTGTCCGCCGACCCTGAACGCAGCCTGATAGGCGATGATGAACATGGCTGGAGCGATTATACCATCTTTAACTTTGAAGGTGGCTGCTATGCAAAATGCGCCGACCTTACCGCTGAAAAAGAGCCGCAGATATTTAAAGCGATCCAATTTGGCGCCCTGCTTGAAAATATCAATTTTATAAAGGGCACCCGGATAGTGAACTTTTCTAATATCGATAAAACGGAGAATACCCGGGTGGCTTATCCGTTGAATTATATCAATAACGCGGTAACACCTTCTATAGGGGCATCTCCCAAAAACATCTTCTTTTTAACTGCCGACGCGTTCGGGGTTTTGCCGCCGATATCAAAACTTAGCCCCGAGCAGGCCATGTACCACTTTATTTCGGGGTACACCGCAAAGGTTGCCGGTACCGAAACAGGGATCACCGAACCAAAAGTTACTTTCTCTGCCTGTTTTGGTGAGGCTTTCCTTCCTCTAAACCCGGTAATCTACGCAAACCTGCTTGGCCAGAAAATAAAAGATCACCATGTAAATGTGTGGCTTGTAAACACCGGCTGGTCAGGCGGCCCCTACGGAACTGGCAAACGAATCAAACTTAAATACACCCGCGCCATGATTACCGCCGCCCTCAACGGCGAACTTTGCAATGTGCAATATACCGAACACCCTGTATTCAACCTGAGGATGCCGCTCAGTTGTCCGAATGTGCCCGATCAGTTGCTCGACCCGAAAAATACATGGTCAAACACGGAAAATTATGATGAAAAGGCACATTATTTAGCGATTGCCTTTAACAAGAATTTTGAACAATACGCCAGTTTAAGCAATTTAGCCGTCTCAGAAGCGGGACCGAATGTGGCCGTGCAATTTTAGTAACATAATTTTTATAGGTTATTACTTGCTATTATTAAAAAAAATAGGTTTTATTGTAAAAAATTGTATTGACAAAATACGAATTATAAATTCTGTTACGTTAAGTATCCACCCTGTATACTAACCGTATAAAGTTTTTATTAAAAAACAATAAAGAATAATTTAAATAGTTTTTTTAATTCATTAAAATTCTATTTTTGTTATTCGCTTAATATATGCGCATTTAACAAACTTATATTCATAAACTAAAAACTAAAACTAAAAACTAAAGTAATGGCAAACGCACCAACAAAACCAACTACTCCTGTTAAAAAAGAAAGCGCAAGTGCTTCAGGCTTGTTTGCAACGCTTACTATTCCAATTTGTATAGCTGTTGCAATTTTAATATACATCTTTATACTGGGAGATCCGAGCCATTTTGCAGGAGGTGACACTTCAGCAGAGCCTACAGATTATTATGGTACCGTACACAGAGGGGGAACTATCGTACCGCTGATCATGTCGTACCTGTTAATTGTAATTACATTCTCTATCGAACGTTTTGTTGTTATCGGCAAAGCATCAGGAACAAGCAATGTTGATGCATTTGTACGTAAAATACAAAGCTTCCTGAATGCAGGCAACATTGATGCTGCTAATGCAGAATGCGACAAACAAAAAGGTTCAGTAGCCAACGTAATCAAATCAGGCTTGAAGAAATACAAGGAAATGGAACTTGAACCAGGACTTGATGTTGACCAGAAAACTTTGGCTATCCAAAAAGATATCGAAGAAGCTACTTCACTGGAAATGCCTATGCTTGAGCAAAACCTTACAGTTATTGCTACCCTGGTATCTATCGGTACATTAACCGGTCTGTTAGGAACGGTTGTGGGTATGATCAAGGCGTTTAAAACTTTAGCTTCATCAGGTGCTCCAAATACAACTGAATTGTCAACTTCTATCTCTGAAGCGTTGATCAACACTGCATTAGGTATCAGTACATCAGCGATCTCTATCATCATGTATAACGTGTTCACTTCAAAAATTGACAAGCTGACTTACGCTATCGATGAAACCGGTTTCAGCATTGTTCAAACATTTGCTGCATCGCACAAAAATAAGTAAAGGCCCGCTATTGCTTAGTTTTCACCCTGGTTAATTGCCGCTGCACTGGCTGCAGTTAACCGGGGGTAGTATAATTCACTTATACATTATATATTTAAAAATTAACAATTATGCCTAGAGTAAAAGTTGCAAGGAAAAGCACAGCCATTGACATGACTGCCATGTGCGATGTGGCTTTCCTGTTGCTTACCTTTTTTATATTAACAGCAAAACCCAAAATAGACGACCCTTCGCATGCTGAAGTACCTCCTTCATCATATATGCTGCCTTTAAAGGATGCAAACATGATTACCATAGCGGTTGGAGTTGACAAGGCGTTTTTCTCTGTTACAGAGCAGGACGTTCGTGCCGGTGCGTTGAAAGCCATGGGCGAAAAATACGGGGTAACATTTACTGCCGAAGAAACCCAGCGCTTTTCATTAGTACCGATATTTGGTGTGCCAATGAAACAGCTCAAATCCTTCCTGGATACAGAGCCAACACAGGTTAAAAACTTCCCTCAAACAGGGATCCCCGTTGACACCACTAATAACAACGAATTATTTAATTGGATTTATACCTCAAGGCAGGCTGAAAAAGCTTTGCACGACAAGGATCTGCAGGTATCCATCAAGGCTGATAAGGCTGAGAAGTATCCGATGATAAACACCGTTATCAGCGTATTAGAGAAACAAAAACTCTTTAAGTTTGATTTAATCACCACGCTGGCAACAGCCCCTAAAAAATAAAAAGATGGCAGAATTAGACACCTCCGGCGGGGGCAAACATAAAGGCGGGAAGGTCAGGAGTAAAAAGGCATCAACACGCGTCGATTTAACGGCGATGGTAGACCTTGCGTTCCTTTTGATCACCTTTTTTAT
>NZ_CAIWNH010000490.1 GCF_903913935.1 uncultured Mucilaginibacter sp. | reverse complement strand
TCATCCCGCTATAAAAACGTGCAATTAATGCCCGTTAATACCGTTTCATATTCAGATATCTAAAAATTCATCCTAACTATACCAACCCATGAGCAAAGACAGGCAAGCCGTAAAAGAGAAAAAAAAACCCGCTAATCCCTTAGCTAAAAAAGCGCCATCCGACTACCAGTCAGGTAAGGCCAACGTAGTAAAACCCATAATGGAAGCCGCTAAAAAGAAGAAGTAGGGGTTAGAGAGTAGTGGAACTATTTTAAACGCTTAGTCATCTCCTGTCTGTCGCCCTTTTTAACAATTTTCCAGGCGACCAACGAAAAAACGTTAGTTAATGAATTATTTCATTCTCAGTTGTGAAATTGAGGATTTGTATAATCAGTTTTAGGGGATGACAGGATTTGGAGTTTTTTGCTTTTTTTAGTCGTTACGATAATTACTCCGCCAGTGGCTTTGGCCCCATAGAGCGCCGTGGCCGATTTGTCTTTAAGCACAGATACACTTTCGATATCTTTTGGGTCGATTAAACCAAGCCCGTTTGAATCGGTTTGTTTGCCATCAACAATATACAACGGGTTTGGGCTGGCACCGATAATACGAATGGTATTTGGGTTGCCAACAGTATCTTCTGGGCTATTCTTATCTTTTTGAAGTGTTAACCCAACAACAGTTCCCTTAACACCGTTTACAGTACCCGATCCGTTGATAGCGCCAGTTTTATTTTCACCAGGGGCCGCAGGCTTATCGCCGGCTAAAGTAAAATTAATGGGCACTGAGTACATTACCCGTACGGCCCTACCGTTTTGAATGCCAGGCTCCCATTTAGGCGATAGTGCCAAAACCCGTATAGCTTCTTCTCCTGCACCATAACCTATATCTCGCGCTATTTTAAAATTTGTTAGCAATCCGTCCATTTCAACGATAAAACTAATTACCACCCTGCCCTGCACGTTTTTATCGCGCATTTCCTGGGGGTATTTAACGTTCTTACCCAAAAATCTGTAAAAAGCCTCCAGGCCGCCCGGAAAATTTGGATTTTGTTCCACTGCTGTAAATACCGGCCCTGCTTTTTTAGCGGTATCGTCTATAGTGATCGTTACTATCTTTTTCTTTTGCGGGGTGTCAATCAGCGTGGTATTTAACCTAACCAGTCCGTTTTTGCCCAATGGCTTATCAATGGTGAGCTCCGTTATTTCATTTGCAGGCTTCGAAAGAACCGTTTGAAATTTTGTATTGATCAACCGTATTGTTTTGCTGTTATTTACTGTAGCAGCTGAAAGGATCAGCATTAAAATAAACAAGGGTGCCGATAAAAAATATTTAACCAGTGCTACCCGCTGCGATTTGTTTTTGTCGAGCATCATGATGCGCTGTTTTAATAAACTTTTATTAAAAAATGGATTTACCAATTGGTGAGCAGGAGCATTGAATGTCTGGCTTAACAAAATCAAAGCATACTCGGCTTTATCAGTTCCTGATTTAACGGCCTGCCGGTCGGCAATATATTCATGGATATGTTTAATTGCGTACCGGTACAGGTATACCACCGGGTTAAACCAGTTAATGATCATTACAGCTTCCATGATCAGCACATCTGCCGAATGCCATTGCTTTGCGTGTACATGTTCATGCGCTGCAATAACTTCCTGGTTTTGCTGTTGATTGCCGAGTTTTATTTTTTTAAAGAAGGAATAAGCAATATCTGATTGTGGTTTCTTTATGATCCGGTTCAGCGCGATGATCTGCCCTAAAAACCTGGTCACTAAAAAGGCAATTCCGGTTATATAAACCCAAACCAATACTTCACCCATCGTAATATGCGTGTCCTGTATAGGCTTAAAGCGGTAAAGCAATACCGGGCTGCTGTAAATAGAATATTCAACTTTTTGGGTGATAAATAAATTTTTCACCCAATCCGATTGGATCATCGGTATAAAAAAAGAAAACAAGGCGGCCGAAACCAGATAGATCCGGTTCAGCTGGAAAAATGTCTCCCTGCTAAGCAAAACAACGTAGAAGACATAAAATAACAACAGGTAAATATTTACCAATACCAGATATTGCCACCAGGTCATGTTTATTTTTCTTTAAGTTTTTCAATCAGTTTCATTATCTCGTCAGCTTCTTTCAGATCAATCTTTTCTTTTTTTACAAAGTAGGAGAACATTCGTTTTACCGAGTTATCAAAATAGCCTGTCATTAGTTTATCAGTTGCAAAATTCTGATACTGCTCCTTGCTGATCACCGGATGATATTCATGGCTTTTACCAAAAGCGGTATGGCCCACAAAACCTTTGGTCTCCAGTATCCTGATGATCGTCGATACCGTATTATAAGCTGGCTTTGGCTCGGGTAATACTTCAATCACGTCTTTTACATACCCTTTTTGTAATTGCCATAATACCTGCATTATTTGCTCTTCGGCACGGGTTAATTCTTTTATTTCCATGGTACTTTAAGTTTGAAAAAGTTGTAACGGATGGGGAAGTTTTATTAAAAACGACAGCTAAGATTTACCCCGGTCAACTTTTCAATTATTGGTTGATCTAAGGTAAATCATATAATTGAAAATTACAACTAAAATCTTAGTTATTTTTTATTTATTTCTTTTCGTGCCGTTTTTGTAGCTTTCCAATTCCTAAAAAAAGCCAATGACAATTACTTTTCACGGCGCGGCGCGCACGGTTACCGGCAGCAAACACCTGGTTCAGATCAACGACGGATCCAGCATTTTATTGGATTGCGGCATGTTCCAGGGAATGGGGGAGCATACAGAAGACCTGAACGAACATTTTGGTTTTAACCCTGAAAAGGTTGATTACCTTATTTTATCCCATGCCCATATTGACCATTGCGGATTAATCCCCCGGTTGGTTGCTGAAGGTTTTAAAGGAACGATCTTTTGCACCCCGCCAACTTTCGACCTGGTAAATATCCTTTTGATGGATTCGGCCAGGATCCAGATGCAGGATACCGAATACAGCAATAAACACCGGCGTAAAAACAACATGCCGTTATTGAGCGCTTTATACACCGAAGAGGAAGTAATGGAAGCATTGAGCCTGTTTAAAACAGTCGGTTATCACCAGGAATACGCTATTACCCCTTCGATAAAATTCAATTTCACGGATGCGGGCCACCTGGTTGGCAGCGCCGCGGTACATTTAACTATTGAAGAGGATGGCAAACAAACCCGCGTCACCTTTAGCGGTGATGTGGGCCGTTATGGGGATATCCTGCTGAAAAGCCCGCAAAACTTCGCGCAGGCGGATTATATTTTACTGGAATCAACCTACGGCGATTCGCTTCATAAAGAAACCGGATCAATTGAAGATAAACTGCTGGAGGTAATCAATAACACCTGCCTTATCCATAAAGGCAAGGTCATCATCCCTGCATTTAGCGTTGGCCGCACACAGGAATTGCTGTATGCTCTAAATGGTTTAGAATTGAAAGGCCTGTTGCCTGATGTGCGCTATTATGTTGACAGCCCGCTTTCTGAAAAAGCTACCAGGGTATTGATGGACCACCCGGAAGTTTATAATAAAGATGTGAGCGATGTTTTAAAGATTGATGCTAATCCATTCGACTTTAAAGGTCTCCGTTTCATCCAGTCAACGGTAGAATCGAAAGCGTTGAATGACGACCCATCTCCCTGTGTAATCATATCCGCATCAGGCATGGCCGAAGCAGGCAGGGTTAAACATCATATAAAAAACAACATCGGCAACAAAAACTGCACGATATTAATGGTGGGCTATTGTGAGCCAAACTCATTGGGCGGCCGCTTGCTGAGAGGTGAAAAAGAAGTTATTATTTATGGGGAACGTTTTGAGGTTGAAGCACAAGTTGAATCCGTAAAATCAATGAGCGCACATGGCGATTATGATGATCTGCTGCATTTTATCTCAAAGCAAGACCCTGAAAAAGTTAAAAAAATATTCCTTGTTCATGGCGAATACGAAGTGCAGCAGCATTTCAGGGAAAAAATACTGGTAAAAGGGTTTAAAGATGTTGAAATACCCTATCAGCACCAAAAAATAGCCGGTCTGTAAAAAGAAAGAAAGCCACCCGAAAGCAACTTTCTTTATGATTCAGGGTTAATATTTGGGATTTTGTTTTAATTGACCATTTTCCAACGTTATTTGCTCAAGCGGTATCGGGTAAAGTTCGTTTTTACCGGCTGTAAATAAATGCCCGTCCAAAATGGGGTTAATAATACGTGTAACAGCTGCAATATGAGCATTGATAACGCCAGCCATATAACCAGCAGGCTCAGGACCACCGTAAATAGGATCCCAGCGCTGTAAGTCGAAGAAACGGTGACCTTCCATACCAAACTCTAACTGCTCTTCCATATGAACCGCTTCGCGGGCATATGATTGTGAAGGGAATGAGGTATACAAACCAATTTTATAGTTTGCAGCGGGCACATTAGTGAAACCAGCCCCTGGGTTGCTGTTATCAACATAAGTATGAACCCAACCAGCCGGATCCTGCATACGGGCACGAACTACGTTTACGTCGGCCATTGCACCGGCAAGGTCGCCTGACTCGACTTCACACTCTGCACGCCATAAATAAAGGTCGGCAAATGTTATCAGGTTGTAATTATTTGCTGTACCCTGGTTACTGGCCCAACCACCGTTATTATCCGCAGTTGAAGCTTGTTGTGAGTGGTAGAATACGTTTTTGATCGGGTTGTATGGGCAAAGATCGCCACGTGACCATTGTTCACCACCGCAAAGGCCCCAGTCAAGATAGGGAATACCGCGACGGCCTACAGTCCAGTCAATCCGGGGGTCCACCGCATCCGTCGGAGGAGTGAATGCATCTGATGCACCTAAACCATGGTCATTGGCAAGGTTTACCACGTTGTAATTGGGCAAGTTTGCAGTAACATTAACAGTAGTTGAATTATTGGCTGAAAAATCAGCACAAACCATGCTTGTTGTGCCTAACATGGGCAAGCCGTTTGCATCCACTTTAAAGGCATTGGCCAAAGTGTATGACGGCTGATAAAAACCGCAGCAACCTGTGTAGGTACCGGCAGGGAAGTTTAAGGCTTCGCCAGCATTGTCGTTCGATCCGTTTGAACCATCATTAACAGTCATCTGAACAGCGAATACAGATTCAGGACCATTCTTTTTAACTGCATTGTAATTATCTTCATAATTAGCGCTCAATGCATATTTGGTACCGCCGGCAGTTTCGCCATTAGCAATCAGGTCATCCAAAGCTGTTTTTGCTTTAGCATACTGGTGATCCCAAAGGTAAGCTTTTGCTAAAAATGCTTCGGCTGCGTAATAGTTGGCACGGCCAATCTGACCCTGGGTTTTTGGTAAACCAGCCATTGCAGCAGTAAAATCAGCTTCAATTTTGTCCCATATCGGGCCAGGGTTTGGTACGTTGA
>NZ_CAIWNH010000489.1 GCF_903913935.1 uncultured Mucilaginibacter sp. | reverse complement strand
GACCCTTTCTTTTGGGACTGCAAAGGTATCAACCTTTTTCTGTTTCGCAAACTTTATTTTTTTTTATTTTCTAAAGCTTACTTTTCCTCCTTTTTTCCCGCTCCTTCTCCTCTTTTCTTTCCTCGTTTGCGGGCTGCAAAGGTAAGCACAGTTTTCAATTTAGCAAATAGTTTGTAAGAAAAACTGCATGTGTATTGTTAACACTTTGCAAATCAGCAGGAAAAAGTTTAGTTCATGGTTGATCGCTCATGGTTTATAGCTGAAACAGGCAGCCAGGAACAGGTATTCAGGATTTATCATTAAATATGCTTATACGTCAAATCAAAGAATCCGGCATGGAAACTTTAAATGAAAGCAGCAGCATTATAGCGTTAATGAGGCATGTTGCTTTAAATAAACTAACCGGCATCGTTTGCATCGGGCATTTGCCGGCCCGGTCTGCCGGTACCAGGGGAACTGTTCTGCCTGAAAACCGACTTAACGTAAAAGATTGCGCCGATGTAGTGTATATATACTATATAAATTAAACAGTTTTAATTGAAACTATTCGTCCCCCTTATATATACTATATAAACTAAACAGTTTTAATTAAAACCACTCAGCCCCTCAAACTATGAACCATGAACCACTCACCTATTCGTTAAAAGATGTTAAATCATCCCTATATATATACTACGGGCAAAACAAGCGTCCTATATTAGCCGAAGAAAAAGGGAACCGCTTCAAAAGCAGCAATGGGTTTGAGCCCATTCGCTATGGAAAAGGCCGAAGAAAATAATTAATTGACTGATTTATATTATTCACGTATCTTTGCAAAATGTTTAAAAAACAACTAGGGTTATTAGCCTGTGTTTTCACTATTTTAATTATTGCGCTGGGCAGTTGTAAAAGCAAATATGAAAAATTGCGTACCGGTAACGATAATGCCAAAAAGTATTCGGAGGCGATTAAGTTATATAACAAAAAGGAGTATTCAAAAGCTTTAGGTTTGTTTGATCCCCTGGTAACACGTTACCGCGGACAGGAACAGGCGGAAGATTTGTATTATTACTATGCGTATACTAATTATAAGTTGAAGGACTATACTTCGGCCAGGTATCATTTTAAAACATTTGCGGATACCTATCCATCAAGCCCCAGGGCTGAGGAGTGCCGCTTTATGTCGGCCTATTGTTATTACCTTGATTCGCCGATCTTTTCGCTCGATCAGGATAACACCAATAAAGCTATTGAATCGCTGCAGTATTTTATCAACCTATACCCTAAAAGCGACCGTGTACCGGAAGCCAGCAAGCTGATACAAAACCTTAGGGATAAACTTGAACAGAAATCATACGCTAATTCAAAGTTGTATTTAACTATAGGCGACTGGCAGGCTGCTGTTATTGCATTTGGTAATACCCTGCGCGATTACCCTGATACCAAATATGCTGAAGAGCTTGATTTTTTAACCATAAGGGCACAGTACCAATATGCCGACCATAGTCGCGAAGACCACCAGGTTGACCGTTTTAACCAGGATATTGCCTATGCACAGCAATTTATTGAAAAATACCCCAACAGTAAATATTTAAAAGACGCTAAGGACTACTTAAAAGAAAGTACCCTGGCTATTGAAAAAACCAAACGTGTTTTGGCTGAAGCAGCTTTTAACCCGAGGTTAGCCAATAAAATAGCCAGAAAAGATACAGTAAAAAGTCAGCCACCATCTGAAAAAAACAATGGTGACCAAAAAATCCCATAAAACATAATTGATTATGAACACAGTTAACAATACTACCAAGCCAGCCGTTGCCAACAGCACGGTAACCCGCGACTTGCGCGAACTGGATGTAAAAACCAACAACATTTACGAATCGTTGGTGATTATGTCAAAAAGGGCTAACCAGATATCAAATAACGTAAAGGAAGAATTGCACCAGAAGCTTTCGGAATTTGCATCATCGAATGATAACCTGGAAGAAGTTTTTGAAAACCGCGAACAGATTGAGATCTCAAAATATTACGAAAAACTTCCAAAACCATCTTTGGTAGCTATCCAGGAATTTTTAGAAGACAAGATCCATTACAGGAATCCGGCTAAAGAACAACAATAGTTCCCCAGTATCTGCCGGTTGGCGGAGACCTAAAAGCTTAAATAATAAAGAAAAACTCCCTCAAGGGAGTTTTTTTGTTAATTTTAAATAATTATTCTTCCCCCGTTAGGGGTCAGGGGCCTTATGCTACAGGATAAAAACATTGTTTTAGGCGTTTGCGGCAGTATTGCAGCTTATAAAGCGGCTACCTTAATAAGGCTACTGGTAAAAGCCGGCGCTAATGTACAGGTAGTGATGACGCCGGACGCTACCAATTTCATCACCCCTTTAACCCTATCTACCCTTTCCAAAAAACCGGTATTGGTTGATTACTTTATCCCCGAAACCGGTGAATGGAACAACCATGTGGATTTAGGACTTTGGGCCGATCTGGTGATCATAGCCCCTGCAAGCGCGAATACCATGGCAAAAATGGCTGGCGGCTTATGCGATAATTTGTTGATGGCGGTATATCTTTCGGCCAAATGTGAGGTATATTTTGCGCCGGCCATGGACCTTGACATGTGGAAACACGATGCCACCCGCGAAAACATCGCTAAACTTCAATCCTTTGGGAATATACTGATCCCTCCGGGTGTGGGCGAACTGGCGAGCGGGCTTAACGGCGAAGGCCGCATGGCGGAACCCGAAGAAATAGCGGCATTCATTTCCTCATCACTTAAAAAAAAGCTTCCCTTAGCTGATCAAAAAATACTGGTTACTGCCGGCCCTACCTACGAAGCGATTGACCCGGTACGTTTTATCGGCAACCACTCTTCGGGCAAAATGGGCTTTGCCATTGCTGATCAGCTGGCGCGGCTTGGCGCTGATGTTACGCTGATTTCGGGGCCATCGGCCCAAAAAAGCAAACAGACCTCTGTAAAAAGAATTGATGTAACCTCGGCAGCCGAAATGCTGGAAGCCTGCCTGCTGCATTATAAAAATTCCGTAGCATGCATCATGAGCGCTGCCGTTGCTGACTATACCCCGGCACACCCGGTGCAGCAAAAAATAAAAAAAGCAGACAACTTACTTAATATCGAACTAAAACAAACCGTTGATATTTTAAGCACTTTGGGTGCGCAAAAGACCAAGCGGCAGGTACTGGTTGGCTTTGCACTGGAAACTAATGATGAAGAAAAAAATGCAATAAAAAAGCTGCAGATGAAAAACCTGGATTTTATTGTGCTAAATTCGCTGAATGACGCGGGGGCCGGTTTTAAAAAGGACACCAATAAGATAACGATCATCGACAAAACCTTACAAAAAACCACCTTCCCTGTTAAAAACAAAGATGAAGTTGCCCTGGATATCTGCCATAAAATTGTTGAGCTGATAAAACGATGAAAGTATTAAGCATTTATATTTTTCTTTTTTTGCTATGCGGTATCGCGTCGGCGCAGGACCTGAATGCCACCGTACAGGTTTTATCGCCTAAAGTTCAGTCAACCAATAAACGGATCCTGCAAACGCTTGAAACAGCGATGAAAGATTTTTTGAATGGCCGCAAATGGAGCCAGGATAATATTTTACCGCAGGAACGCATTGAATGCAACTTTATATTGAACGTTACCAACTGGGACGGCAACAGTAATTTTAGCGGCGAATTGCAGGTACTCTCGCTAAGGCCCGTTTTTAATTCGGGTTATACCTCCACTTTATTAAATACGCTTGACAAGGATATCTCATTTTCGTACACCGAAGGGCAAACCATGGATTTCAGCGACCAGAGTTACCTGGGAGAGTTGACCTCGATACTGGCTTTTTATGCTGATGTTATCGTCGGGTTGGATTATGACAGTTTTTCGAGGTTTGGCGGAACTCCTTATTTTGCTGCGGCCCAAACCGTTGTAGCCAATGCCCAGGGTTCAAGTGCAAAAGGCTGGAAAGCATTTGACGGGAATAAAAACCGGTATTGGCTGCAGGAAAACCTCAATAACAAACTTTACCAGCCGCTGCGCAGTTTTATGTATGATTACCATCGCAACGGGCTGGACCAGATGGCTGACAATGCCGGTAAAGGCCGCAAGGCTATTTTCGACCTGATGCCTACCCTTTCCCAGGTGGATATGCAGCGCGTTGGCGGTATGTTCCCGCTGGTGTTTTTTACAGCGAAGCGCGATGAGTTTGTCTCCATTTTTGCCAATGCTGATATGCAGCAAAAGGTGCAGGTGATCAATATTTTAACCCAGGTTGACCCTGCCAACGGTTTGAAGTACCAGGCGCTGCAGAAACAGTAATTTTAGGTGAAAGGATAAAGGTAAAAGGCGAAAGGTAAAAGGTTTTCGTCCGCTGTCAATTGGCTTTATCCTTCCTAAAATCACCTTTCGCCTTTTACCTTTTAGCTTTCACCTCTCCCCTGTAACATTCCCCTATTACTCCGCGTCTTTTAACTATAAAATCACGGTAATCGTTAAAATCTTTTAATCGTGTCAAAAAAATATTCAAATTAATTTGCATATACGAAAACTATCGTACATATTTGTACGAAGAAATTCGTATAACATAAAAAGGATAATGGAAATCAAACCAACAGAGAGTGAATTAGAGATCTTACAGGTGATCTGGAAGAAAGGCCAGTGCACCGTTCGCGATGTACATGAGGAATTGGCTAAAAATAAAGATGCCGGCTATACCACCACTTTAAAGTTGATGCAGATCATGCACGAAAAAGGCCTGGTTGAGCGCGATACCGCAGCAAAAACGCATTTATATAAAGCATTGATCACCCGCGAGCAGGCGCAGCAAACCGCGCTGGATAAAATTATATCTACGGTTTTTAAAGGCTCTACCTCCGACCTGGTGATCCAGGCCCTCGGCCACCACCGGGCATCAAAAGATGAGATAGACGCGATAAAGAGTTACATGGAGAAGTTTCGTGATAGTGATTAGAGGTTGGAGACTATAGATTAGTGTTTTGTTGTAAGGGTTGTAAAGGTTAAAGATTAAAAAAAAACAGACGGCAGCGTCTTTCGGACCTGCCTGCCGGCAGGCAGGCTTCCGGTCTTCCGGACTTTCGGACTAAACAAAAAAAGGCAATGGAAAACGTATTATATAACATCAGCCAGGTTTTAGGCACCACCATTATTCACTCCTTATGGCAGGGGATGCTGGTTTATTTTTTACTGCGGATGGTTCTTGCCGCTGCTCCGGCATTATCCGCAATAAAAAAATATAACCTGGCCATTGTGTCGCTGGCAATGGTTTCGCTGTTGTTTATTTATACTTTGCTGGTTGAGATCCACTCCTATAACTGGGTAAATGCAGGGCCGGTAAATTTTGCCCGGTTGCTGCCCTCTTTTAAACTGGCTTATTATACACCTGTTAAACCCTCTTTCTTTGCTTCACTGGCTATTTATATGCCCTATATAGCTGCCGCTTATTTTGCCGGGCTTTTGGTAAATATTTTTAAGTTGGGGTTTGAATGGAATAAGATCAGGCAGATCAAACGGTCGGTGATCCCGGCGGAGCAAATGCAGCAGTTTATTACTAAATTTTCAAAAAAACTCAACATCAATAAGCCCGTCCAGTTAAAATTCAGCCAACTGGTGGATGTTCCCTGCATGATGGGCTATTTTAAGCCGCTTATTCTTTTGCCGGTATCGATTGCCACCCATCTTTCTGCCTGCGAGATCGAAGCCATTTTAATACACGAATTGTCGCATATAAAAAGGAATGATTACCTGGTTAACATCGGGCAGCAGGTTATTACCATCATCCTTTTCTTCAATCCGTTTGCGCACCTGATCAACCGGGTCATCAACCAGGAACGGGAAAACAGTTGCGACGACCTGGTGATTGAAAAAACCCAAAAACCATTAATATATGCCAGGGCTTTGCTAAAGCTGGAAGAAACAAGGCTTGGCCGTTTACCCATCGCACTGGCCGCAACAGGCAAAAAGTATCATTTATTAAACAGAATTGAACGAATTATGAAAACCAATAAGCCGATAGGCAACATCCGACACCTTATGATCGCCCTGCTTTTGCTGGCAGGAAGTTTGGGCAGCCTTGCCTGGTTTAACCCTAAAACTGCCGCTGCTGCTACCCGCAGGCACGACGCACATCAGTTAATAGCAAAATCAAACTTTGTTATCGATACAACAAAACAACGAGCTATTGCAAATACTGACGCCAACAGGAATTTATTTGAAAGCGATACGATCAAACATCCCCGCAAAGATAAAACTACTGCTAAGGGCAAAAAAGAAGCAGCTATGGCAGACAGCGTTATGGAAGAAGCAGACAGTAATTTCTATTCGGGCACGGAATGGAGACAGCAAATGGAAATCTTCCGTAAACAGCGCGAGGAGATGAGGAAACAATTTAACAGCCCTGAGTGGAAAAGCCAGATGAAGGCCATCCGCAAGCAAAGTGAAGAAATAAAGAAGCAATTTGATAATCCTGCATGGAAAGCCCAATTGCTGGCGATGAAGAAACAGGGGGAAGAAATGCGGAGAAAATTCGACAGCCCAAAATGGAAAGCCGAAATGGACGCTTTTAAAAAGCAGGGTGAGGAGATGAAAAAACAATTTGATAGCCCTGAATGGAAGGCACAGATGGATGCGATGAATAAACAGGGTGATGAAATGAAAAAGCAATTTGACAGCCCTAAGTGGAGAGCCGAGATGGAGGCAATGAAAAATCAGGCTGAACAAATGAAAAAGCAATTTGACAGCCCTAAGTGGAGAGCCGAGATGGAGGCAATGAAAAATCAGGCTGAACAAATGAAAAAGCAATTTGACAGCCCTAAGTGGAAAGCCGAGATGGAGGCTATGAAAAAAGAGGG
>NZ_CAIWNH010000488.1 GCF_903913935.1 uncultured Mucilaginibacter sp. | reverse complement strand
TTTCCGGGATTTGTGCATGGTTTCCCATTCCAGGTCTTTTGCGGCTTTCCATTTATCTACATCGGCGGGGGTCGCTTTGCGGTAGATCTTTTTGGCGATATCCGCTTCTTTGACCCGGCGTTTCACCATTTGCATCCGCACCAGTTCGCCGGTTATGGAAACGTGGCCAATATCATAGCCACCGGTTGTTGTTTCAACCGCTACCAGTTCACCTGCCTCGAGGTAAATGTTGTCATTATTAAAGTAAAATTCTTTTCTTGATCCTTTAAATTTTACTTCAACAATGTTGAAAGGCTTATAATTTGTCGGCATGTCCATATTGGACAGCCAATCGTAAACATCTAACTTGCTGCAGCCATTGGTGAGGCACGAGCCGTTACTTTTGCAGCCCGCAGGAGAACATCCTCCTGTTGAGCAACTTCCACATCCCATAATTAATCCGGTATATTAGGTGTCCGCTTTCTGGCGGATCGTTAAACTTATTAACTTAATAATCTGTAAAGATACATCTAAAAATAAAATTTTAGGGTTTGCATTTCGTTCTATATGATAGTGGGCTTTTTCAAGCTCGTTGATGATCCCTTGAGCCAGCGGGATATTCATGGCTTTGGCCATCCGTTGCGCGGTTTCCAGTTCCTGCGGCGGTAAATGAACCAGGTTTTCAGCGCCCGATAAAATGAGACAGCATTCGCGTAAAAAGTTGATCCCGTAACGTAAAAAGTTCTTTTGGTTTTCGCGGCCCATTTTTGAAGCCTGATCTACGAAACCTACAATTTCAATCCCTTTGTTGCCAAAACACAAGCGCAGCCATTGCACAAACTGGTTATGAAAACTATCATTACCCTCCTGCAGCATCGCCAGCGCCTCAGTTAAATTGCCGTTGCTTAAATAGGCTATTTGTGCCGCCGCTTCGTCGGTTTGGTGGTGTTTTTCCACCAGGAAATCTTTTATTTCATGATACCCTAATGCCGGGATCTTGATCAGTTGTGTACGCGAAAGGATGGTGTTTAAAATCTGGTCCTGGTTTTGGGCCACCAACAAAAATAATGTATTTGGCTGCGGCTCCTCAATAATTTTAAGCAGGGCATTACCCTCCCTGTTAAGATATTCAGGCAACCATAAGATCAAAATTTTGTAGGCAGATTCAAAGGGCTTAAAGCTGAGTTTTTTGATGATCTGATGGCACTCTGCTATATTGATATTGGCTTGTTTGTTCCCGGCGTCAAGATATCCGCGCCAGGTATCGAAATCCAGGTAATTATTGGTCAATAATGCCGTGCGCCACTGTTCAATAAAATCAATTGCCGTTTCTTTCGGCAAACCGAATGTGGGGTACGAAAAATGCAGGTCGGGGTGCATCAGTTTCTGGTACTTGCGGCAGGAAGAACATTCGCCGCAGGAATCATCCGGCTGTTTATCCTCGCAGGATAAGTATTGCGCGTAGGCAACTGCTAAGGGCAGGCTACCTGAACCGGCGGGGCCCAAAAACAATTGCGCATGACTCACCCGGTTTTCATTCACCGAATTGATCAAACGTTGCTTTATGGCATCCTGTCCGATTATTTGCTTAAACTGCATTGGTGCAAAGTAGATAATTTTTTAGAAATTAGCGATTGCAGCGTATAGAATAGTTTCGCCAAACGATAAATAATGACTGATCCCTGAAAAAGAATTGGCAAATAGGCCTATCTTTACCACATGCTTTTCCTGATCTCCAGACTCTTCCCGATAGCTATCGGGACACTAATCTCTAACCCATGAGAGTAATGGCCTTTGATTACGGAACCAAGCGGATCGGCATCGCCGTTACGGACCCCTTGCAGATCATCGCGACCGGGTTGGATACCATTCACCCGATCAAAATTATTGATTACTTAAAAAACTACCTGCAAACCGAACAAGTAGAGCGTTTTATTGTGGGAGAGCCCAAACAAATGGACAATACCCCCTCGCAGTCGGCCATTCATGTGAAGGGTTTTGTGAACCTGCTGAAAAAAACCTTCCCGGATACGCCCATTGAAATGCTGGATGAACGCTTTACCTCAAAAATGGCCTCGGCTACGATTGCGCAAAGCGGGATGAATAAAAAGCACCGCCAAAATAAGGAGCTGGTGGATACCATTTCGGCCGTGATCCTGTTGCAATCGTGGATGGAAAAGAAATTTTATTGATTTTTTGGGATTACACCATAGGTGTTCGGAAGATGGATTTTCTCTCACAAATATGGAGTGAGGTGTCATGGTGAGGCGCTCGAACCATGTGGGCAAAGGCCTTTACACCATGCATAACCGCTAATGCACAGTCCGCGATTCCCAACGCACATGCTTCGAGAGCCTCAGCATGACACCCTTTTTGGTCTTCCGAACACCCAAGGGGATTACACCTATTGGGGGATGATTATTCACTATCATTTATTTTTTTTGGTGTTCATGAGCTCGCTGCGCTCGGTTTCACCGATTGCAGACGTTCAGGCTTTAGCAGTACAGCTTGAAAGCACCAAAGGGAGACTATCTAAAACAGTGTAAACCCTGTTTTAGTAGACAAGCATATAAACGGCTTATTATCAGGTATTTGCAAAAGTAAATTCTTAAATGTGTAAACCTTTTGTAAACCCTTTCTGTGCTTTTGGAGTTCGATGAACATATAGGTTGACGATTGGTCAATTTAGCGTTGACACAATTTTATGCGGCTTCCGCCGCATGTTTGATCACCTGGTTTCTGATCACCAATAACTTTCGCATGTAACGGGTCAGGAAAACGGAATTTGCCAACTTTCCCAACCACCCCATCGGCGATTCAAAATCAAAAACATCTTTCATAATCGTTTGCCCGCCGACAGAAGAAAAAAGATGGTCATGCCGGAAACATGTGAAAGCGCCGTTGACCATTTCATCCGTAAAATAATTGGGGTATTCGAACCGGGTGAT
>NZ_CAIWNH010000487.1 GCF_903913935.1 uncultured Mucilaginibacter sp. | reverse complement strand
TGCTTATGATGACTGGGCGCTTTCACAATATGCCAAACAGGTGGTGGCAAAGCAAAGCGACTACAAACTATTGCTTGACCGTGGGTTTAACTACAGGAATCTTTTGAACACCGATAAGCTGTTTATGCTTCCCCGGAATCAAAATAATTTTAAGCTGCAACCAGGAATGGGTGGATATAAAGAAGGAGACCAATGGATGTATACTTATTTTGTGCCGCAAAACGCCCGCGACCTGATTAATTTACTGGGTGGTAATGCGGAGTTTGCGTCAAGGCTGGATTCGGCGCTTTCCCATAAGGTGATCTTGTTTGATAATGAGCCGGTGTTTCATTTACCCTACTTATTTAATCAGGCTTCTAATCCTGCATTAACGCAAAAATGGTGCAGGTATATCATGCAGGAGCTATATTCAGCTACACCGGGCGGTTTGCCGGGGAATGACGACCTGGGTTCAACCAGCAGCTGGTTTGTTTTTAGTGCCATCGGGATCTATCCTGTTTGTCCCGGGCGACCAACCTATGCCATCGGGTCGCCGCTGTTTCAATCAGTCACACTGCACTTGCCAAATGGAAAAGAGTTTTCTATTAACAGCGTACATTCATCTTTGAAAAACTACTACGTGCAGGCAGTTGCTGTTAACGGAAAACCCTGGGAGCAACTCACCCTGCCTCATGTGGAGATTACCTCCGGTGGTCGTATAGCTTTCCGGATGATTGGCCGGCCTGGCTTGTGGCCGAAACACAAAAACCCGGTAAATCTGTCTGAGACGAAAACCAATGCTGAATTTAAAGTGTCAGATTTTTATGTTACCCATAAAACTGCAGGGCCCGATGAGTTGTTTTTTGCGAAATTTTCCCTCACCAACCGGGGTAGTGCAGGAACCAAAACCGTACACTTAATCGTCAATGGCAAACCGTATGGGCAAAAAAACTGCTATGTGCCCGCCGGACACACTATCCATGATTCCATTGCTTGCCGTTTATATCCATTAGGTATATCATGGTTAACAATTGAAGGGACGGGAATGCAAAAAGTTATTGTTAAAGCGCTTACTTTTTCAGCTTCAAATAGTTACCGGATAAGTGCGCTCAGCGCAAAACCGATGGTGAGGTTGCATGATGTGCAGTACATTGCCTACCAGGTGCAAAATATCCGGGGTTTAAAACAAATGGTTACCCTAAAAGTAAACGTTAATGATAGCCTGGTTTTCACTGATACCATTACACTCCGGCCGGGCGAAAAGAAGGTTATGAAACATGAGTTCAGGGCGCTTGAAAGGGGTTTTCAGACGATTCGGATCGACTCCAACCAGGTTCGGTATAAAGTGTACAGCAATGCCAGCGAGTCGCTGATATTAGATCTCTCATCAATAAAGTTTGCGTCAGATTACTCGATCATTGATAAATCAGGGTTTAGCAATAACGGGCACGTCATAAGTATCGCCGACAATACCCGGACAGCGGATGCTGCATTGTTGTTTGGTAAAAATTGTTTTGTGGAAAGGCCCCGATCTGCGAGCCTGGATATACTTGACGAGCAGATCACGATGATGGCCTGGGTATATCCCACCGGTTTAAATGGCGGGTTAACCGATATTTTCACCAAAGGCGACACGAATGTGCTGCAATTATCCGGCGGGAAGTCGCTTACTTTTTTTGCCGGGGGCTGGGGGCGGGGGGATTGTACCGTTGATTTGCCGTCTGACTGGCTCAACCATTGGCACCATATTGCTGGCGTGTGTCGGGGGAAATCACTCTTTTTATATATCGATGGGATACTGAAAGGCACAACGGTGACGGATAAGGTGGCGAATCTTTCGGTAAATAATAAATGGGTACTGGGCCGGAATGATGAGTTTCCTTCGGAAAGAGAATTTCAGGGATATATCCATTGTGCTAAAGTATTTCAGGAAGCATTATCCGGGCAGGAAATAGGAACTATTTTCACTTTGGATAAACCATGAATGAATCAATAGCCTGGATTAAAAAACGGCTTAATAAATACGGGCAATAAAGAAAAAGCTTGAAATGTTTTTTTTTGGGTCCTTGTTTTTTTGTACCGCCCGGTGCTGTGTCCACATATGGCATGGACTGGATTGTAACTTTTTAGGTAATACTTTAACAATCATTATAAATTAAATCAACAATTATTATAAATTTATCTTTCATTCCAGAAACATTATCAACCACCTAAAAAAATTATGGAAAATTCTAGAAGAAGTTTTATTAAAAAGTCGGCCATTGCCGCGGCTGGTTTTTACATTGTGCCAAGGCATGTTCTTGGTAAAGGTTTTATTGCGCCAAGTGATAAATTGCTCATCGCAGCCATTGGAGCGGGTGGAAAGGGCGCTAGTGATATTGATATGTTTAATAAAACCGGTAAAGCTTCCATAGGCTTTCTTTGTGATGTAGACGACCGGCAAACGGTTGCGACCAGGAAGGCTTTTCCGAATGCAAAATATTACAAGGATTTCAGAGAAATGCTGGATAAGGAAGCGAAATCAATTGATGCGGTTTCTGTTTCAACGCCAGATCATACCCACGCGGTGGCTGCAATTGCTGCAATGCAGTTAAATAAACATGTATATGTGCAAAAGCCGCTTACCCATGATATTTATGAAGCCAGAAAACTTACTGAAGCTGCACATCGCTATAAAGTAGTTACCCAAATGGGCAATCAGGGTTCCAGTGGCGATGGGGTAAGGCAATTGCAAGACTGGTATAATGCAGATGTTATTGGCGATGTGCACACCGTATATTGTTATACCGACAGGCCTATTTGGCCACAGGGTGTTCCTCGTCCAACAAATATTTCAAAAATTCCACCGGAACTTGATTTTAACCTTTGGCTTGGAACCGCACCGAAAAGAGACTATTTTGAAGAATTATTGCCTTTTAACTGGCGGGGTTGGTGGGATTTTGGAACCGGTGCGCTGGGCGATATGGCCTGTCATATCATGTCTCCGGCTTTTGCCGTTTTAGGGCTGGGGTATCCGGTAAGCGCAGAATGCAGCGTCGCCACAAAATATATTACGAATTGGAACAGGGGATATTTTCCGGAAAGTGGACCTATTTCATCTCATATTACCCTGATTTTTAAAGGGAAGCCCGGTAAGCCTGATGTTGAATTACATTGGATGGATGGGGGTATACAGCCTACCCGTCCGGAAGAATTAGGTCCTAATGAAGTGATGGGGGATGGGGGCAATGGGATAATATTTTTAGGTACCAAAGGCAAAATGATGGCGGGTACCTATGCCGTTAATCCTCAATTACTGCCCACCTCAAGAACAAAGGAGGTGAAAGTTCCCGTTACTGTTGCCAGGGTAAAAGGTGGAGAAGATGGCCATTATGGCGCCTGGGTTGAAGCCGCTATTGCCGGCTATGGTAGTCATGAGGCTAAAAATTTAAGTTCGCATTTTGATATTGCCGGCCCATTGACTGAAAGTGTGCTCATGGGGAATTTAGCGATCAGAAGTGCCGAAATTCAAAAGAAGAATGGGGATGATTTTGACTACCCTGGAAGAAATATTAAATTATTGTGGGATGGGCCAAATATGAAAATTACCAATTTTGATGAAGCCAACCAGTTTGTGAAAAGAAATTATCGTGAGGGATGGGGCTCGTTGTAATCCAATAAAGCTGAACAAAATAATACCGGCAGAACCTGCTTAAAAGAGCAAACCTGCTTAAAAGAGCAAACCTGCTGGAGCCGAAAATCGCACTGGCATAACAACTCAGCGGTGTGCCGTTTTCCGGTGAGTGTTCATGTTGATGATTCAAGTATTGCCGAAAATAAGCCAGGAATTTTTGCCTCTGTTAGTGCAACAATTCCTGGCTTTAAAATCAACTATTTGTAGCTTGAAATAAAAACCTTTGCTGGTAACTTAATGGTGTCTTACCGGTCACGTTTTTAAAAGCGGTATGAAAGCTGGAGAAATTATTAAATCCGCTTTCATAGCAAACTTGTTTAACATTGATTGGGTCATTAATCAATAACTTGCAGGCGTGGCCGACCCGTATTTCTGTAATGAACCGGGAATATGTTTTTTGAGTCTTTGACTTGAAATACCTGCAAAAGGAATTCGGACTGAGGCTAGCAACACTCGCTATCTCTTCCAGAATTATTTTGTTTTTGAAATTCGCAAAAGAATAGTCAAATATTAAATTGATCCTGTCTTTATCAGCCTCTTCGAAATTTTGCATAAAGCCAAAGGATGCGAGCTGGTTTTTTTCGGTACATCTGCCAATTAAAATTAAGGCTTCGATAAGCAGTAAAATACGTCTTGGCCCCTCGTTATTGAGAATTTGCTGTAAATAAACAGCGACCTTTTCCATTGTATCACCGGTAATCTGAAGCCCCCGTTTTGCTGTTTCCAGGGTGTGTTTAATAGATTTGTTTTCCGGTAAATTCAAAAAGTTATCACCCCAGAAATTCTCAAAAAAATGTACCACTGTTGAGTATGGCTGTTCATCGGCTGTAAATTGATGTTCGTCATCGTATTTCCAGTAGTGCGGTAAATTACTGCCAACTAAAACCATATCACCTGGACTAAACCTTTTAATACTGTCACCGACAAATTGTGTGCCCGATCCCCTGTGAAAATGAATAAGCTCGACCTCTGCGTGATAATGCCACCGGTTGTTTATATTCGGTTTATTGTGGTGCCTGGCACTAAATGAATGCGTTGTCGCACTGGTAACTTTAAGCAGCTCTGGTTTCACAAAATTTTAAGTTAAGCATGTATTCACAAAATAAAGTATAAATATAACTTATTATGGTAAAATGTCTTAATAAGATGCCAATAATCCGCAATTGGGAGTGCCTGATTTTAGGTTTCTTTGGTAAAATCAATTATTTATCAGTTTGTTTTTTAAGCTCTTTGCCTAACGCGTTTTTAGAAGAACGGGAGGTTTTTGGGTTCATGCCTGCCAGGAGCCTGATCTCATTTTCGCTCGTCACGATGTTGTTCGTTATCTGGGGCATTCCCAATAATATGAACGATGTTTTGATTAAGCTCTTATAACCGAATATGAATACTGGCATAAAAGTGAAAATGGCTGCCCCGAAGTAAAGGCGAGCATCACAGGTGCCGGCATTGCGAACATGGAAATTTACAGGACAGGTAACCGCCTGTTTATGATAATGGATACATCTGACGATTTTGACTTTGCACGCAAAGCAGTTACGGATGCCGCCAACCCAATAATACAGGAATGGTAACATTTAATGTGGAAATTTCAGCAGCCACTACCGTTCGCGAAGGAAAATGAAAAGTGGATATTGATGGATAGGATATTTCAACTTGGTTAAACCTCTCAGTTTATTGGGTTTTGTACCGCCGCGAGAGGGTAGCCAGGCAATAAATTTAAAAATGCTTTTACAACTTATAAAAACCAAACCATCAAATAATGGAAACACTAGTTTGTGTGAAACCCGGACTATTTAGATATGAAGTACGTGACAGACCGGAGTTAAAAGCCGGGCATACGCTGCTTAAAATTAAGCGAATAGGGATCTGCGGAACCGATCTGCATGCTTTTGAGGGAACCCAGCCCTATTTTCAGTATCCGCGCATTTTAGGGCATGAGTTGGCTGGTGAAATAGTAGACGGTGACGACATGATGGATTTCAGCATTGGTGAGCAGGTAACCTTTATCCCGTATTTTAATTGCGGTCAATGCCTGGCCTGTAAAAACGGCGGCTCAAATTATTGCGAAAACATACAGGTTTGCGGGGTACACGTGGACGGCGGAATGGCCGAATACCTGTTAGTGCCTTCAAAAACGCTGTTACACGGTCAGGGTCTGGACCTGGATGAACTGGCGCTTGTAGAACCGCTGGCCATCGGTGCACATGGCGTAAAACGCGCCGGTGTCAGACCAGGGGAATTCGTATTGGTGATCGGGGCAGGGCCAATAGGCCTGGGAACTATGGAATTTGCCCGTATTGCCGGCGCAAAAGTCATTGCGCTGGATATTAACGAAACACGCCTGGCGTTTTGCAGAGAAGCATTGAACGTCAATTATACCATCAACGCCCATTCGGCAGATGTACCAGCGCAACTGAAGAAAATCACAGGCGGGCACCTGCCGCAGGTGGTTATTGATGCGACCGGGAATTTAAAAGCCATAAATGATGCTTTTGCCTACCTGGCGCACGGTGGCAGGTATGTGTTGATCGGCCTGCAAAAGGGCGACATCCACTTTAATCACCCGGAATTTCACAAGCGGGAAGGAACCCTGATGAGTAGCCGGAATGCTACGCGGGATGATTTTGAACTCGTTATAGGCTCCATAAAAAATGGATCGATCAATCCGCTGATGTACATCACGCACCAGGTAAAGTTTAACGAAGTAAAAGACAGTTTTTCAGATTGGCTGCTACCCGAAACAAATGTGATAAAAGCTATGGTTGCACTGGAGGATTAAATGATACAATGAATGAAACTATCAAAAAAAGCACTTGCGGATATTCATACCGAGCGTATCAAAAAACCCGTGGAGGAGAGCTTTCACTTCCCTGTAAAAATAATTCAATTCGGCACGGGCGTTCTGCTCCGCGGTCTTATCGACTATTTTATTGATAAAGCCAATCGCAATGGCCTTTTTAACGGGCGGATCCTGGTTGTAAAATCGACTGCCTCGGGTGATAAGGGCGTATTTGATGAACAGGATAATTTATATACTTTATGGACAAGAGGAATTGAAGACGGTAAAAACATCGAAGAAAAGACCATTTGTGCTGCAATAAGTCAGGTAATTTCCGCGGTGGATCATTGGGATGAAGTATTGAGGCAGATACTCAACCCGGAGTTGAAAATAATTATTTCCAACACAACCGAAATCGGTATCCGATTGGTTGAAGAAGATATACATCAATCCCCGCCCTGTTCCTACCCGGCAAAACTGCTCGCCTTGCTCTATCAACGGTTCATCGCATTCAATGGAAGCACGGACAGTGGCTTTGTAATCATACCAACAGAACTGCTGCCAGATAACGGGGTGGTACTAAAGGAGATCATCCTGCAGCTCATCCGGTTTAATAAGTTGCCGGTGGAATTTGAGCAATGGGTTAATGAAGCAAATTACTTTTGCAGTTCGCTGGTAGACAGGATCGTGCCCGGTCGGCCGGAAGATGCTGTGATGAAGTCTTTCGAAGAGGATGCCGGATATTCGGATAAACTGCTAACGGTGTCAGAAGTATACCGGCTGTGGGCTATAACAGGCGATGAAAAAATAAAGGCGCTGCTCGGTTTTGAAAAAGCTGATAAGGGAATTATTGTCGCACCTGATATCGGTGTTTACCGCGAACTTAAGTTAAGGCTATTAAACGGAACACATACTTTAAGCTGTGGCATGGCATTTCTTTCAGGTTTTACGACCGTTAACGAGGCAATGGATAACCCGTTTTTTCTCAAATTTGTAACCAGCCTAATGGAGGAAATCTCCGTGGCGATCCCTTATCAACTTGACCGTGGTGCGGTAGCGGCCTTCAGCGCGCAAGTGATCGACCGTTTTAGGAACCCGTATATCCGGCATCAGTGGCTCAGTATCACACAACAATTCACGACAAAATTAAGAATGCGGGTATTGCCTGTCTTACTGGAATATTATAGGATTAATAACAAAGTGCCGGTGGAGATCGCCAAAGGATTCGCTGCTTTTATTGCTTTCATGCGCCCGTTAAAAGAAGTTGATGGTAATTACCGGGGAGAATTTAATAAGAACCATTATCCAATTAACGATGATAAGGCGGCGCGATTCTTTGACCTCGGTAAAACCGGCAAACCAGCTGAATTGATTCCGGATATATTAAAGGATGAAACACTCTGGGGTGCCGATCTTAGCCTGCTACCTGGCTTTGCTGAAACAATACAGGGATTTTATGACCAAATTATAACAGGGAACATTTCAAGCCTCCTGACAAACGATCACTGATAAAAAAATATATTATAAATAGATCTTAGTCAGGGAATGGATACCTGCCAAAAGCAAATTTGTTGCTGATCTTTTGCCAAGATGATTGGTCATTACGTATGACTTTCTGGACGGAAGAACGACATTAGCTGTTTTGAAATGGGGAGGAAAAATCACAGTGGACAATTTGCGGCATTGAGCTTATTATTTTGCTTTTGGCGAAGAAAATATAAACGGCATAAAGCCGGCGCAAATGAACGCTTTACAGGTCTGTTGTTTGAGCCATCAGGCGTATTTGTGGTAGCGGGCAATGGTTATTGACGGCTATGAGATTTTAGGTTTTAAAATATATATTTTTATCTGAATTATGCTAATCCTAAAAAAAAGACTTTTTACCTGCAGCATACTGTTGTTTACCATTATACGGTCGCAAGGTCAATTGTTGGTATCCAATTTGAAGTGCGAATACAGTATAGCCCCGACCGGAATACAGGTCAGTCATCCGCGCTTCAGCTGGTTTCTAAGAACAGGCCGCCGCAACTGCAGGCAGATAGCCTACAGGATAATTGTTTCAGACGATTCTTTACGCCTGCAAAAAAACAAGGGCAATATATGGGACTCACGAAAGGTTAGTTCAGATGCCTCGATACAGGTCAGGTTTGAAGGCAAATCACTGGCACCAGTAAAAACCTATTACTGGAGAGTTAGGGCTTGGGATAACCATGGTAACGTTTCGCCCTGGAGCAAGCCGGCAAGGTGGCAGATGGGTTTAGTGAGCGGTGCGGATTGGAAAGGCGCGCAATGGATCGGTTATGATGCGCTCCCGGATTCCCAGATCGTCGTTCCGGCAATTACCGATCCGGATGATAAAAGGTGGACAAGCGGGAATGATGTATTGCCGCTCCTGCGCAGGGAATTTGTGTTGAGCAAACCTGTTTCCTCGGCAACTGCGTTTATCACAGGTTTGGGTCAGTTCGATTTCCATTTAAATGGTGAGAAGGTAGGGGATCATTTTCTGGACCCAGGCTGGACACGTTATGACACATCTGCTTTATACGTAGCATTTGATATCACCACAATGTTAAAGCCGGGAAAAAATGCAGTTGGAGTAATGCTTGGTAATGGTTTCTATTTTATCCCCGGCGAACGTTATCATAAACTGAAACAAGCTTTTGGGCATCCCAAAATGATCTGTAAAATCGTTATTAAATACACGGACGGCACAGAAGAAAGTATCATCAGCGACAGCAACTGGAAAACTACGCCGGGGCCAGTGACTTTTTCCAGCATATATGGGGGCGAGGACTATAACGCGACTCAAGAAAAGGCTGGCTGGGATACAGCGGGCTACAATGACGGTAGCTGGACGGCAGCGATCGTTACCGGCGGACCGGCTGAGCTCCGGGCACAGAATGAAGCACCATTAAAAATATTTGAACAGTTCTCCTGCAAAAAAATCATGCACCCGAAGCCAGGGGTATGGGTGTACGATATGGGGCAAAATGCTTCGGCTATCCCCTTTATAGCGGTAAGTGGAGAAAAGGGAGCCGTTATAAAAATCACACCGGCCGAACTGCTGGATGATAATGGACTGGCTGACCAGGCAGCGATCGGTACTCCCGTCTTTTTTAAATACACCCTTAAGGGCGGGGAAACAGAAAGCTGGCAGCCAAGGTTCATGTATTATGGATTCAGGTACCTTCAGGTAGAAGGGGGCACGCCCGTAAATCAATACAATCCGGAGCAATTGCCGGTCATAAAAGAAGTGAAGAGTTTGCACACGCGTAATGCGGCTGAAAGTGCCGGCACGTTTTCTTGCTCCAGCGCCTTATTTAACCAGACTTTTAAGTTGATCGACTGGGCCGTGCAGAGTAACATCGCCAGCATTTTTACGGATTGCCCTCACAGGGAAAAACTGGGCTGGCTGGAAGAGGCTCACCTGACGGGGAGCGCTATAAGGTATAATTATGACATCGCTGCACTTCTGCGGAAAGTGATAGCAGATATGAGGGAATCCCAGACAACCGCCGGGCTGGTACCAGACATCGCGCCTGAATATGCCCGTTTTGATGGTGGCTTTCGTGACTCTCCTGAATGGGGCAGCAGCGCCATCCTGTTGCCGTTTTACCTTTATCAATGGTATGGTGATGAACAGGCGCTGTCGGACAGCTATGAAATGATGCGTCGTTATGTCGCTTACCTGGATTCAAAATCGCGAGGTGATATCCTCTATTTTGGCCTTGGAGACTGGTATGATATTGGCCCTAAGGATCCGGGGCCATCCCAGCTAACGCCTCCCGGCATCACTGCTACCGCAATTTATTACCACGATCTTTGCATCCTGGCCGGAGTGGCGCATATTTTGCATAAAACTGCCGACGAAAGGCGTTATAAGCTTTTGGGTAACCGGGTTAAACAGGCCTATAACAAAGCGTTCTTCAACCGTGAAAGCGGGCAATATGGTACCGGCAGCCAGACGGCTAACGCCATATCGGTATTTATGGGCCTGGTCGACCCTGCGTATAAAACTGAAGTCGTCAATCATATCATTCAGGATATCCAAGCCCATAACAACAGTATAACCGCAGGAGACATCGGTTTTCGCTATTTGCTGAAAGTGCTTGATGATGCGGGCCGGTCAGATATTATTTTTGATATGAACAGCCGTACGGATGTCCCGGGTTACGGCTTCCAGCTTGCGAAGGGGGCAACCGCACTAACCGAATCTTGGCAAGGGAACAGAATTTCATCGAATAACCATTTGATGCTGGGCCACTTAATGGAATGGTTCTATAGCGGGCTGGCCGGGATAAGATATGATGAAAGCGCCATTGCTTTTAGAAAAATCATTATCCGTCCGGAAGTGGTGGGAAATATTACGGCAACCAAAGCGAGCTACCTTTCTCCTTATGGCATGATCAAAAATGAATGGCATAGATCGGCGCATATCTTCACCATGAAAACGGAGATACCGGCAAATACCACTGCAGTAATTTATCTGCCGGCCGGAAAAGAAAATAAATATACCGAAGGTGGCAGAAGCATAGAGAATAGGGGGAATTTGAAGTTCCTGGGACTGAAAAACGGAAAAGCATTGGTTAGCATAGGTTCAGGTAAGTATTTCTTTACTGTCCGCTAACAAAACGATAGGCGCCATTCCGGTTTAACACAAAGGAGCTAACGTGCCGGATCAGCTGGTTTCTGTCAATAGCCCGATTAAATAGCAATGTAAAGCAGTAATAATGATGATGAAAAAAAGAAGAACACTATTAAAATGCCGTATGAGCCGTGCAAGCGCTTATCTTTTGATGATCGCAGGGATGTTTCAATTCAGCGTTATTCGGGTGAACGGCCAGGATCATAAACTTTGGTATAAAAAACCTGCCACAACGTGGACAGAGGCTCTTCCGATTGGAAATGGTCGGTTGGGAGCAATGGTATTTGGGCGGGTCGATGATGAATTAATTCAATTAAATGAAGCCACGCTCTGGTCAGGAGGCCCTTTGAAGGCAAACGTTAATCCTGAAGCGTTTCAATATTTATCAAAAGTAAGGGCAGCTGTTTTTAAAGGTGATTACCAGGCAGCCGATACGCTTGAAAGAAAGATGCAGGGAGATTATTCGGAAAGTTATTTACCGATGGCAGATCTGCATATCAGAAAACTTTTTACAGGCAAGGAACCGACAGTGTATAGCAGGGAACTGGATATCAGTAAAGCGATAGCTGCAACAAAGTATAGTAGTCACGGGATAAAGTACGAAAGTCGTGTGTTTGTTTCGGCGCCGGACCAGGTAATTATTGTACGGATCACTTCGGATAAGCCAAAGCAGCTGAATTTTAAAATAAATACGACAAGCCAGCTTCAATATAAAAAAAAGCTTTTGGCCGGGAATGTGCTTTCGCTCAGCGGCAAGGCACCTGTGCACGTGGATCCCAACTACGTAGATTATAAGCAACAGCCGGTTATCTACAATGACAAGGACAGCTGCCGGGGTATGCGGTATGAAGTACTTGTGCGTGCGCTCGCTGACGATGGAAAAATTACAGCAGACACGAGTGGTATCGCTATCCGCTCAGCATCTGTGATCACGCTATACATCTCAGCGGCGACTAGCTTTAACGGCTATGATAAATGTCCTTTGAAAGATGAACATTTGTCAGCACTTACCGATCTGGACAAGGCTGTAAAGAAGCCGTTTGCTGTGCTGTTAAAAGCTCATACCACGGACTTTCGGCATTATTTTAACCGTGTATCCGTTACTTTAAATAATAATAAGGGCAGCAGGACAGATCTTCCGACCGACGAGCGGCTAAACGTTTACGCAAAAAATGGAAAAGATCCGGGGTTGGAAGCGTTATATTTTCAATTTGGCCGTTACCTGCTCATCAGCTGTTCCAGAACAAAAGGTGCACCGGCGAACCTGCAGGGTATATGGAATAAGGAGTTGAGGGCACCCTGGAGCTCTAACTATACCAGTAATATCAACGTGGAGATGAACTACTGGATGGCGGAGGATTGTAACTTGTCGGAAATGCACCAGCCCCTATTTGATTTGATAAAGGAACTTTCGGTTACCGGTGCGGTAATAGCAAAGGAATATTATCATGCACCAGGATGGGTAACGCATCATAATACGGATATCTGGGCATTGGCAAACCCGGTAGGCGATGAGGGGCACGGCGACCCAAAATGGGCCAACTGGCCGATGGGCGGAAACTGGCTCACCCGTCATTTATGGGAACATTATTTGTTTACCGGTGACCGGCGGTTTTTATCTCAAACCGCTTATCCGATAATGAAAAGCGCAGCTTTGTTTTCGCTCGCCTGGCTGGTCCCTGACGGTCACGGCCACCTTGTTACCGCGCCATCCATGTCTCCCGAAAATGACTTTATTTATAATACCGATAAAGTGGGCGATGTATCCATTTCTACAACCATGGATATCGGGATCATCAGGGATCTTTTTAGTAATCTGATCGATGCAAGCAAACTTTTGAATATTGATTCCGGATTCCGGGATTCGCTACTTAGCGCCAAACGCAAGCTGCTCCCTTATCAGATCGGGAGCATGGGTCAATTGCAGGAATGGTTTGATGATTACCAGTCACCTGACCCTCATCATCGCCACGTTTCTCACTTGTATTCCGTTTATCCTGCAAACCAGATTTCTGTTGCTAGAACACCAGAATTGGCTAATGCGGCAAAAAAATCCTTAGATTTAAGAGGGGATGAAAGTACAGGATGGAGTCTTGCATGGAAGGTGAATCTCTGGGCGCGCCTGCAGGACGGTGACCATGCTTATAAGCTTTATAAGGATCTGCTAAGATTAACTCATGAAGGCGGGTATAATTATAGCGAAGGTGGCGGGCTGTATCCAAATATGTTTGACGCGCATCCACCTTTTCAAATTGACGGCAATTTTGGCGGAACCGCGGGATTTGCGGAAATGTTAATGCAAAGCCAGGATAATAATATTCATCTTTTACCGGCTTTACCTTCTGCCTGGAAAAACGGTAATATTAAAGGTTTGGTGGCCCGCGGAGGCTTCATAGTAAATATGGTATGGCATAATCACCAGATAGAAACTGCGGCAATTTTTTCTAAAAACGGCGGCGCCTGCAAAATATTGTGCAATAGACCCCTCCGTATAAAAGGATCGAAAATAAGATCAAATAAGGTTGCCGGGGGATACGAAATAAAAATAAATACAGGAAAAGGACAGACTTTTCGCTTTATTTAGACGAAAAGGTCATCGGGCGCAATTCATCTAAGCGTATGATTACGGACCTGTTATTTCAGAAAATCAGTTAAACTGGAAACGAAATTATTACGGACAATTTTTAATTTCCTTTATATCAATTATAAAAATCGCATGTTGAACAATTTATCTCATCCCGGATAGATTCTGTGTTTTAGGGAACTCCTGTTGAGGATTTGCCCTGGCACAGGCCGCCCGAATAACAGGGTAAGAGATTGGCTTGCAATAACGCGGGTGATAAACTATTGTTGACTAGCTATTTTTGAGTCTCGGCATGATTTTTACCCAAATAATCATTAATAGAATTTTATCAGAAAAGGAATTTTGAGTTTTAAATAGTTAGCGTACCAAACAGCGTACCAGCATTGATAGTTTGCAATTATTGCGTTGATATTTAGCTAATTAAAATACAAGGTTTGAACCCGCTAACTCCCGCAAAAATAAAGCCTCTTAGAGATAATCTAAGGGGTTTTTTGTTGTTCCTGAATTTCTATACGTTCAAAATGCGTGCAAATTGATCCCGGATGCGTGCAGATTTTAGTCAACCAGTGATAAACCATTTGCATCCGTTGTAAGTATCTCGCTCATGAAATCCAGGAATGGGCGCGTCTTTTTAAATGAGTTGTTCACCATAAATACAAAACCGGGACCTAATACCTCTTCATCGCTGAACTCATGTTTAAGCATATATTGCTTATAACGCAGCAGGTCGATTGCCGGGTGGTCTTTTTCGTAGCCCCGCGGCGCCGTGCCCAATTGTTCGCCATATAGTTTGCCGAAGGTTTGTACTAATGTTTGGTCACCGAGCAGATTTCTCCAGGCCGTGTAGTTGCCGTCGATCTCCTGTCTTATACGCTTCATATCATCTGGTACCGGGCCCCAAAAGCCACCTACCAGCGCCGAATTGCCTGGTTCAATACGGAAGTAGTAGCCGCCGCGCAGCGCCTTGCCTGCACGTTTAAAGCTCCCGCTCCAATGGTTATTATAGGGTGTTTTCTCTTTGGAGAAACGGACATCTTTATAAATCCTGAACAGGCTTTTTTTACCCGATGGCGTCTCAATCTTGTCATGTTTATTCATTTCAGCAAGCAGTGCATCGGCAAAATCTGTGATGTTTTGCCGGGTCTCCTGGTACCGGTCCTTGTTCAGATTGAACCATTCGCGATTATTATGCGTTGCGAGGTCAGTCAAAAAATCAAGGGAATCCTTTTTGATGGTAGCGGTGGCCATGGTAATGCGTTTTTGCTTGTTAATATTTAGTATGCGTATCTCAAATAAACGAATTTTTAATGGCAGGTATAGCCAATTTTTAGCTTTAAGCCTATTTGAAATTTGCTTTAAACTAATTAACTTAGTATAACCAATTGATAAACCAATTAAAATCAGGGAGGTTGTTATGAAGAAGAAAGCTACTATTGTTAGTCAGCCTGATAAAACTGTTGCTAACAAATCAGGACCCTCAGCACATCAGGTTCAAATTCACAAGCTGCATCTGGATCATTCTTTTTGCGACCATTCGCACGGCAGGGTAAACAGGTTTCCCTTCGGCAGCAATAACGGGCCTTTTCCCTTTTAGCGTGGCAGGATTGCCGTGAAAAATCAGGTGCATACACGTGTATGCACACTGTGAACACAGAGGGGAACACAGGTGCCGAAAACAATTCGGTTTATGGGTAAAGTACTTACCGTATTAGTCAGGATGCGATGTGGTAGGTTTCTTATTATCAATTATTTCAAATTTAAACCGCCAGAGGCACAGGATAGCCATCAGCAGCCAGGCCAATTGAACACGCACAATATTCGTAGCGCTTATTGCATAGTCAGATAGGCCATAATTGGCGGTCTTGTGTCTTAACGCATCGTGAAACCACAAAAAATAGAAGTGGAACAGGAGACGCGCATATAAAATGCAGGTGATAAATGCGAAAAGCGACAGCAATCCCTTAATGACGGCTGGTTTCCAGTGCGTAAAATTCAGCAACCATAACAGGTAACACATACTCGCCGAAACCAATATTGTTAACAGCAGGTTAAATAGTACGATGGCAATCAATACCTTCAGGTTGGGGATGGAAACACTATTTTCTGCGGCGGATAAGCCATAAAGCAACAGGAGTAAAAGCGGCGCCAGTATCAGGCCTGTTAACCATACCTTAAAACTAAATAATATTACGTTTTTCATACCTCCGGCTGAGGGGAATTAACAGGTTTATACAATGTTAAAAGGGCCGCATTTGCCCTGTCGTCATCCAATTTACGGCTCGAGAGGATAAAAAGTATACCCAAATACGAAAAGAAAATGCCATAAAACACCCCATTTACGCCACCGATGACGCGTTTTGCCCCCAGTTTGGCGCATAACCTGACATAAAAAAGCCAAACGATAAAAGCGATGAGCATAATTGGATAAGTTTGCTTAAAGATAATTGGTTACAACGACATCTGCAAAGTGGAATTTGATGGCTACCCTGACAGGTTGATTTTTTAAGACGCTAGCTTTAGCGTTAGGCTTTAGTTTTGTATTCGTCTGCGATCTCTTATTTTCGCGTGTAAAATTGTGCCAGCGGTTAAAACAAAAATGTCCTCGACGATGAAGGTTGATAAAGAGGGTAACGTTAACCTGGAGCTGATAAAACCAGAGGAAGAAAAAAAATATGCGGAAGTAGCCAAAGACCTTAACCCGTAGGATATGAATTCTGTATTGAATTATGGCGCCGATGTGCAGGATTCGATGGAAAAAATGGACCAGCGACCGGCAGATTACAATGATTACGAAATTGCCGACCTGCGCGACTTTGTAAACCGCCTGGATAAACGAATGGCCGATTTAAAAGTGGTGCGTTTCATCATGCTGCAATCGCTTGCACAAATCAGGGTAGTTCAAAACAATAACACTTCCATTGCCGAAAAAGCTCAGTCTATCATCTCAACCACCATTCCGGTTTGGAAAAATCAGCTCACTATCGCCGTCGCCCTGCAAAGGCAAAAGGCCAATGTTGAAATGCAGAAAAAGATAGCCGATACCACCAATACCATTTTATTAAAGAACGCCGAGCTGCTTAAAACAAACAGTATTGATGTTGCCCGCGAGAATGAAAAAACAGTGGTTTCAATTGATACCCTGAAGAAAACTACCCAGTCGTTAATTGAAACGCTGAACGAAGTAAAACGAATCCACGAGGAAGGCGCTCAAAACAGGAAAAATTTAAACACAGAGTTACAAAGTTTAGAAACCGAACTAAAGAAAAATGTGACGAATGTTGGCTAAATTTGAAAAATGGATGATGCCGGCAAAGCAATATTAAATGAGTCGAACAGGATAATCAGCAAACTGCAGTTGCTGTCCGTTTTTTTCGGGGATGATATCATCTACAGGATTTATTTGCGGAGCCAGGTGATACACCAGTTATTTGCGGATAACCCTGAATTGGACATCAATAAACTCCAGCTGTTTCATTTGCAGTATAGCCAATCTTTAATTGATTTGCTGGTAAAAATAAAAAAGAACAACGAAAAGAGTATCCTGATTTTACTTGACGAGATCCAGTTAAATAAGGATTTGATCGCAAAGATCAGGGAGTCTGTTCTTACATTCGAACAGTATAGACTCGACCAGCAAAGGCAGGCGTTAAAGATAAACACTTCGTTAAGGAAGTTATTCCAGGTGTTGTCAGACGACACTTCTGAATACCCTTTTGCAAAAAATATCAACGCATTTAGTGAACGGTACTCACCTGATTTTTATGACGAAGTTTCGCCCGATCTGATCACCGAACTGGAACAATATACGCCAACCGACGTTTACAAAAATGCATATGCGGTTATTCAGCGAAAATTAATGGGCGTGCTTTGCAAATACGAATTCAGAAGCAGCTTTGTTTGCGGTTTAAAAGCAGGAGATAAGATTGCCGAAGTTTACCGCTTGAATGATACAGACAGGTACTTCATTTACTTTCCGGCAAAGGAATTGTTCCTTTTTTGCGATATTACAAAAATAGATCAGCGCGGAGCGCCAACAGAATTGTCAAAAAAAGAAACATTTATCAGGGAGTTGACCGATAAAAACGACCAGTTAAACAGCAGCATCAACATCATAAAAACAACGATTCCTGCTGAAATTAAAAACTTATTAGCCGATAATTACAAAAAATTAAACGACATTAACTTTTTACAAAACATAACTGACGTAGACGTTCAGGCAAATATTTTAAAAACGATGCTGAACACGGATATGATGTAATTTACCCATTTAAATTCCCTTTTAACTTATGAATATACTGCACGAGGTGCTTGGCGCCGATATAAAGGCCGGAATCCTGATCATTTTAAACCTTATTTTAATAGAGAGTTTGCTCTCCGTTGATAATGCTGCGGTTTTGGCAACCATGGTGCTTGATTTGCCTAAACACCAGCGCAACAAAGCCTTGCGTTATGGTATCATTGGGGCCTACGTAATGCGTGGTATTTGCCTGTTTTTAGCGGCCTGGCTGGTTAAAATATGGTGGCTTAAACCCCTTGGCGGCCTTTATCTCCTTTACCTGGCTTTTACCTATTTTAAAGGGAAACTTAGCAAAGATGAGAATGGTGGCAGCGACAGCGAGGTCGACAAAAGCAAAAATTGGGCTTACCGCTCAACAGTTGGCGTCATCGGAACGCTGTGGGCCACTATTATATTGGTGGAAATTATGGATCTTGCTTTCTCTATCGATAACGTTTTTGCTGCCGTGGCGTTCACCAATCATGTTTTCCTGATCTACATAGGTGTTTTTATCGGCATTTTGGCCATGCGGTTTGTGGCCCAGGCTTTTGTAAAATTAATGGAAAAGTTCACTTTTCTGGAGACGGTAGCTTTTATAGTTATTGGTTTGTTGGGCATTAAGCTAACCGCATCTTTATTTATACATTTTTACCCCGCAACAGGCTTTTCGAAATTTATGTCCGGCGAAAGTGCCGATATATTTACGTCAGTATTTACGGTCGCGATTTTTATTCTGCCGGTTTTAAGTTCCTTGTTTTTCAATTACCCCAAAAAACATACGATAGAACCCGAAGTTGCTGAACGTGCTGAGGATGTGCTGAATAAAAGTTAACATTTAAACGGAATTTAACAGATGATTAAACTAATTGCAAGCTGGTTTGGTATTGGGTATATCAAGGGCGGCGGAACGATCGCCGCGGCGGTTACCTGCGGGCTGATCTGGATTTTATGGACGACACAGGCGGGTCAGCATGAATGGATATTATTATTGATTACGATATTAGTCACTTTACTCGGAATTTACCTTGGTGATAAGGTTGAACCATCCTGGGGAAAAGATAGTTCCAAAGTAGTTATTGACGAAGTATCGGGGATGCTGGTAACCATGTTATTTGTACCCCACAATAACTGGTACTTGCTGGCAGGCTTTATATTATTCCGGTTTTTTGACATTGTAAAACCTTTATTTATCCGCAAACTTGAGGATTTGCCGGGCGGTACCGGTGTGATGCTGGATGATGTTTTGGCCGGGATATATGGCAATATCCTGATCCAGCTATTTATTTGGCTGAAACTTTAGTCAATTCATATGCGGATTTTGATGCGTCAGGCTCGTACCCATGGGATGCTTAAATAGGGGATCATCACTCCCCATATCGTTTACTAAATCGGCCTGGTATTTGGTCATACCATATCATAATGCCTGCAAAACTGCTGACAGAATTTTGTCATTGACAAAATCTTGTCAGCAGTTAAGTTGTTGATTATTAGTTTTGTAGCGCATTGTAGCGTTTGTAGCATCTGTAGCGCACGTGACTTGTCCTAACCTGGGTTGACAAAAAAATCAAGGACAAAATGGACAAATCGCATTTAAAGGGAGAAGTAACTAAGGAATACTTATCCGGAGCAATAACTATCCGTAAATTAGGGACAAAATATGGAT
>NZ_CAIWNH010000486.1 GCF_903913935.1 uncultured Mucilaginibacter sp. | reverse complement strand
GTGCCTGCGCTATATCATATTCCAGTTCCGGATCAATATTTGATTCTTCAACTTTCCGGGCCTTTTCCATTAGTTCTTCGTGATGATCTACCAGCCATTTGAGTTGCTTTTTGCCATAAGAGAAACGGGTGAATAGCACAAATAATACAGGAACAATAAATATTGAAATGGTAGATGAGGCGATCATACCACCCAACACCGCAATACCAATCGTATTTCTTGACTCTGCGCCGGCGCCCGTAGCAAAAACCAGCGGTAATACACCAAAAATGAAGGACATGGATGTCATAATGATCGGCCTGAAACGCAATCTTACCGCTTCGATGGTCGATTGTAGAAGTGGCTCGCCACGGTCAACGCGCAACTTGGCGAATTCAACGATCAGGATAGCGTTTTTAGCCGATAGGCCAATTAATGTTAAAAGTCCGATTTGGGCGTAGACATTGTTGGTGATTTCCTTACCTGTTATCAAGGGAAAAATGGTAAGGAAGACGATGGCGCCAAAAGCACTGATAGGCACCGCCAGCAATACTGAAAAAGGTACCGACCAGCTTTCATATAATGCCGCCAGGAAAAGGAAAACAAAAATGATAGAGAACAGAAAAATATAGATCGTGACATTGCCTGCCTTGATCTCCTCATAACTAAGGCCCGAAAACTCATAGGTGTAACCACGCGGCAAAGCTTTGGCCGCAATTGCCTTAAGGGCATCCAATGACTGGCCGCTGCTGTATCCCGGTGGAATAGAGCCATCTACTTCGGCAGACCGGAATATGTTAAAGTGGGATATGGAAGTTGCCGTTGCATCAGCCTTGTACGTTACCAATGTACTTAATGGCAGCATATGGCCGGCCTTATTCCGCACATAATACCTGTTTATATTGGTAATTAAAGCACGGTAGGCAGTGTCGGCTTCAATAACAGCGTGGTAAGTACGGTTGTATAATGTGAAGTTATTTACAAATAAACTACCCATAAAGGCCTGCATAGTGGAAAACACATCGGATATATTTACGCCAAGTTTTTCGCATTTTTCGCGGTCAACGGTAACCGTAAAGCTTGGTGTATGCGCCGTAAACGAACTGAATGCAGTTGAAGTAGCGGACGTTTTTTTGGCGATAGCGACAAATTTTTGGACATTTTTTTCAAATGCGTGAATGTCATCCGTCGAGTTTCCCTGTTCTATTTGCATAGAGAAGCCGGCCGCAATCCCAATGCCTCTTATAGGTGGTGGCTGGATGGCCACAACATTAGCATTTTTTATCCCTGCTTTTGCTACCCTCTTCCTGATATTATCCATTATACCCTGTACTTTTTTATCCGGAGTGGTCCTATCGTCCCAGGGGGTTAACATGCAAAACATGGTGCCGCTGTTGTTACCGCCGCCACCAAGTATATTAAAGCCCGATGAACCCACAAAATGCAGTATCCCCGGGGTTGAGCCAACTATCTTCATCAGCTTTTCCAGAACTTTTACGGATTGGGTAGTTGATGAGGCATCGGCCATTTGATAAGTAACAAACAAGCGTCCGCCATCCTCCGAAGGCACAAAGCCGGATGGCTTTTGTTTAAAAAGAATTAAAGCAGACACGCATATGGCTACCAGTACAAATACCATGAGTGCAGAGTTTTTTATACTTCTTTTAACGCCATTGGCGTAATTGCCGTTAAGCTTATCAAACATGCGGTTGAATCGCTCAAAGAAAATCCGGTCGAACCAGGCAAAAAACCTGTCAAGCCAGTTTGTGCTCTGTGCAGCGTGGTGCGACGGCTTTAGCAATAATGTACAAAGTGCCGGGGTTAGTGATAGCGCGATAAATGCCGAAAAAATTACTGATATAGCGATAGTAATAGCAAATTGCTGGTAGAGCCGGCCAACTATGCCGGGAATAAACCCGACAGGAACGAATACTGAGGCCAAAATAAGCGCAATAGCAATTACCGGCGCCGATATTTCCTTCATGGCTTGGTAAGTTGCTTCTTTTGGCGACATATGCTGTTCATCGATATAATGCTGTACCGCCTCTACCACAATGATGGCATCATCCACCACTATCCCGATCGCCAGCACGAACCCGAACATAGTGAGCGTGTTGATGGTGAAACCCAGGGGGATGAAAAAACAAAAAGTAGATAAAATAGACACCGGAATAGCCAATATCGGTATGATGGTAGCGCGCCAGCTTTGAAGGAAGAGGAACACAACCATTGCAACCAAAATTAGCGCCTTAATCAGTGTTCCAATCACCTCCTGCATGGATACCTGGATGATGGTAACCGATTCAAAAGGGACAACGTATTGAACATCAGGAGGAAATGATTTTTTTAGTTCAGCGAGTTTTGCATAAACATTACCGGCCGTTTGCAGGGCATTGCTTCCCGGCGATTGAAAGATCATTAACAATGAGCAACGGTTACCATCAACAAAGGAACCTCCTGAGTAGGTGAACTTGGCAAGTTCAACACGGCCAATGTCTTTCAAATAGATCATTTTATCTGTTCCGGGCACGTTTCTTACGATCAGTTTTTCATACTGTTCGGGTTTACTGAGCATGCTGTTCACAATAATTCCGGTTTCAAAGGCCTGGTTCGGGTTTTGGGGCGGTGCGCCTACTGAGCCGGCAGCAACGTAAACGTTTTGGCCGCTAAGCGCCGCGGTTACGTCCGATGGCATTAAATTATAGGAAGCCATTTTATCCGGATTAAGCCAGATCCGCATAGCAAACTGATCCGTACGCGCCTGTACATCACCCACACCAGGAACCCTTAATATAGCATCCTGAATAAAAGTATTGGTATAGTTATCAAGGAAGGTAATATTATGTGTCTTTTTTGGCGAGTAGATAGCTACGAGCATCAATTGGTCTGGATTGCTGGCGCGCACGGTGGCACCCAGTTTACTTACTACGGATGGCAAAAGCGGCGCTGCGATCCCAACACGGTTTTGCACATTAAGTGCGGCAATTTGTGGGTTGGTTCCAACATTAAAAGTTACCCGCAGGTTCATGCCTCCGCTATTACTGCTGGAGCTTTGCATATATTCCATACCAGGGGTTCCGTTTACTTGCTCCTCGATAGGGATAGCCGTAGTTTGCTCAACTGTTTGGGCATCTGCGCCTGTATAACTAGCGTTTACGCTCACGCTGGGGGGCGAAATGTTGGGATATTGGTCAACAGCCAGGTTAAAAATGCATATCACGCCGGATATCATCAAAACAAGGGAAATGACGATAGCGGTTACCGGGCGTTTTATAAAAGTATTGGCGATCATTTTTTTTAAGTATAAAGTCCTTAGTCTAAAGTCCTTAGTCTAAAGTTCTGAGTCTAAAGTCAAAATGTTGAGTGAGCAGCTTTAATTATTCTACTCTACTCCTGACTCAAGACTTTCGACTTAAGACTCAAGACTTACTCAAGTCACGTGATTTCTGCAATTCAAACTCCAGTTCCGGGTCTATATTCTGTGCTTCAACTTTTTTTGCTTTTTCCATCAGTTCATGGTGATGTGCCTTAAGGTAATCTAATTTCTCCTTACCATATGCCCAGCGGGTAATAAGAACAAATAGTACCGGTACAACGAAAATAGCTATGGTAGAAGCCGCAGTCATGCCCCCCAGTACGGTAAGGCCTATTGTACGCCGGGCTACAGCACCAGCGCCTGTTGCAAATACCAACGGCAGCACACCCAGTATGAAGGCCAGGGATGTCATGATGATAGGGCGCAAACGAAGGCTCACTGCCTCCAGTGTAGATGCAAGAAGGTCCTCGCCCCGATCTACCCGGACCTTGGCAAATTCAACGATAAGGATGGCGTTTTTTGCTGCGAGGCCTATCAATGTGATTAAACCGATCTGCGCGTAAACGTTGTCGGTAAGGGAGGGTACCAGTTCCAATGCTAAAATTGCACCGAAAGCACCAATCGGGACCGCAAGCAATACCGAAAACGGAACCGACCAGCTTTCATAAAGCGCGGCCAGGAACAGGAATACAAACGTAATGGAAAATGCAAAAATATACATGGTTACTGAACCGGCCTTCAATTCTTCGTAGCTTAAACCTGAAAATTCATAGGTATAACCTTGTGGCAGTTGTTTGCTGGCCAACTTCTGCAAGGCAGCAATTGCATCAGTTGAACTTACTCCCGGTGGCGAAGACCCGTCGATCTCCGCAGAACGGAAAATATTAAAGTGTGATATCAGCGGGGCCGCTTCTACAGGCTTAAAACTGATGACGGCGCCCAAAGGCACCATTTTACCGCCGGAGTTTCGCACGTAGTACTTCTCCATATCCGTGATTAGCGCCCGGTAAACAGTATCCGCCTGGACCACCACGTGGAAAGTGCGGTTATAGGTGGTGAAATCATTGATATACAAACTGCCGGTAAATGCCTCGATAGTGGTAAAAACGTCCGATATGCTTACCCCCAGTTTTTCACATTTTTCCCGGTCAACGGTAAGTCTCATGTTGGGAGTGTGGGCAGTGTAAAAAGTAAATGCCTTTGTAATCGCCGGGTTTTTATTAGCCGAATCAACAAAACGGTTAACTACATGCTCAAAGTCCTGCAGGTTATCGTTGGTACTCCGCTGTTCTATCTGCATGCTAAAACCTACAGTTGAACCAACACCCGGAAGGGGCGAAGGTTGTATTACTTCAACGGAAGCATTTGTAACGCCGGCATCGGCAATCCGTTGTTGCATTACCTTAATAATGCCTGGTACCTGCTGGTCATCGCCTGATCGTTCGTCCCAGGGTTTCAGTTGAACGTAGATAGTGCCGTTGTTGGAATTAGTAGCATTAGTTACAACATTAAGGCCTGATAGCGCAGCATAATGCCCGACACCAGGTGTGCTTGCAACTACTTTCATCAATTTGGACATTATATTTACCGACTGGGCTGTGGATGATGCCGGGGGAAGCTGGTAGGTTACATACAAATTGCCGTCGTCTTCCGAAGGAATAAATCCCGTGGGTTTGGACTGAAACAGAAAGTAAGCACCTGCGCATACACAAATCAATAGGATAACAATATACCTGGCCCCCTTAATACTACGGCGTACACCTTCAGTATACTTTGCAGTTACAAGGTCAAACCATTCATTGAATTTTGTAAACCATTTGGTGAGGCCTTTATTCTTTTTGGCTGGATCTGTAGGTTTTAGCAGCAGAGTACAAAGCGCCGGTGTTAGCGAAAGCGCGATAAAAGCCGATATAATTACTGAAATAGCAATGGTAATGGCAAATTGTTGGTACAGCCTGCCTACAATGCCCGGAATAAATCCAACAGGTACGAACACCGCCGCAAGGATCAGTGCGATGGCCACTACCGGGGCCGAAATGTCTTTCATCGCCCGGTAAGTAGCCTCTTTGGGTGACATCTTATCATGGTCGATATAATGCTGCACTGCTTCCACCACGATGATGGCATCATCCACCACTATTCCAATAGCCAGCACAAAGCCAAACATGGTTAAGGTGTTGATAGTGAACCCAAGCGGTATAAAAAAGCAAAATGTGCCAAAAATTGATACAGGTATCGCAAGAATGGGGATGAGGGTAGATCTTAATGTTTGAAGGAAAAGGAACACGACGATAGCTACCAGGCCAAGGGTCATCAATAAAGTCCTGACCACATCCGTCATCGAAACTTTTACAACAGTTACCGCTTCAAACGGAACGCTGTAGGCTACATCTGTCGGGAAAGTTTGTTTCAACTTGGCAAGTTCGGCATAAACTCCGTTGGCTGTTTGCAGCGCATTGCTGCCCGGCGCCTGGTAGATCTGGAGGTACGATGCCCGGTGCCCGTCAACATATGAGTTGCTCGAAAAAGTAAATTTCCCTAATTCTACACGGGCAACATCCTTCAGGTAAACAAGTTCGCCTGTTTGGGGATTGTTTTTTATAATGATGTTTTGAAACTCGGGAACTGTACTTAAACGTCCGTTTACCAAAATACCCAGTTCATAAGTTTGCGTTGGCGCTTGCGGCGGCACGCCAGCCGTTCCTGCAGCTACCTGTACGTTTTGAGCGGTAAGTGCGGTGATGATGTCTTGCGGCTCAATACTGTAAGCAGCCATCTTTTGCGGGTTCATCCACACACGCATACTAAAGTCGTCGGTAAAACGGCTTATCGTGCCTACTCCAGGTACCCTCAGCAAGGCATCCTGGATAAAAATATTGGTATAGTTATCCAGGAACGTAATGTTATGTGTGTCTTTTGGTGCGTAAATAGCTACCATCATCAGCATGCTGGGGTTGACTGCGCGTACAGTAAGGCCTAACCTGCTGGCCGCTGATGGCAATAACGGCGTTGCAATACTCACCCGGTTTTGCACATCGAGTGCCGCAACGTCAATCGGCGTGCCTATTTTAAAAGTTACATTTAGCTGCATCGCACCATTATTGGTGCTGTTGCTTTGCATGTATTCCATACCGGGCGTACCATTTACCTGTTCTTCAATAGGCGTCGCCATAGTTTGTTCCACGGTTTGGGCATCGGCGCCTATAAACTGGCCATTCACTTGAACCACTGGTGGAGTAATATCAGGATATTGGTCGATCGGCAGCAATAAAATGCTAACGGTACCGGTAATTACCAACACAATAGAAATTACTATTGCAGTTACGGGCCGCTTTATAAAGATATTCGCTATCATTCTTTATTTATGTCTTTAGGTTTAGAACCAGGAGTCTAGAGCCAGGATGAAAGCGTTTTGTTTTCATGTTTACCAGCGACTGTTTCAGTACCTTGTTTCCTTACCTTATTTCTTATCAGTTCTACCCTTTGTATTGATCCTTGGCTCTTGATTCCTGGCTCTACTATTAATGTCCGCCTTTGCCGGGGCCTACCTTATTTGCGGTTGTAATGCGGACACCATCATGCAATGATTGCAACCCGTCAACTATTATTTTGTCGCCGGCCTTTATGCCGCTTTTAACAATAATATCAGCCCCTATTACCTGCCCGGTTTGCACCTTTTTTTGCATAGCAATCAGTTTTGGTTTGTTGGCACCGGCAGCTTCTTTTTTATCCATTTTTTTAAGGCTGTCTGAGGTGATTTTTATCAACGTATCTTTTGCTATATATACAAAGTACTCGCCCATCTGCTCTACTACGGCCTTGTTTGGTACTACCAGTTGTGGCCCCGCCTCCTGATTATGCACCCGTACCACGCAACTCATGCCAGCCCTTAAATAAAAATCGGGGTTGTCAAAAACAAGCCTTACGCGTATTGTTCCGGTTTGTGGGTCAACGGCCCGGTCAATAATTGCAAGTTTACCCAAATGCCCGTATAGCGAATTATCGGGCATTAATAGGGTAAAAAGAGAGTCAACGTTTGTTTTTTCATGCTGCAGTTTCTCGAAAAAAGGCAGATTTTTCTCGTTGATAATGAAATCAACCGCCATTGGGTTATCTTGCGAAAGCGTGTCAAGTGTAGTTACTGATGGAGTTACCACTTCGCCCAGCCTAACCTGACTAATACCAATGGTCCCTGTAAACGGCGCATAAACAGTTGCATAGGTCAAATTCGTTTTGGCTGTTTTTACCTGCTGTTCAGAAGCTTTTACGGTGCTTTTTGCCTGTTCAAGGGTAACAACGGCATGGTCATACAGCTGTTTGGCCACTGCATTGTACTTATTCAGGTAAGTATAACGGTCGGCGTCTTGCTGGGCCTGTACCAAACCGCTTTTTGTTACCTCTAAATTAGCTACAGCCTGGTCATAAGCCGCCTTATACAACCGCTCGTCAATCTCATATAGTTTTTGCCCTTTTGTTACCTTAGTGCCTTCGGTGAAAAAGATGCCGGTAACGGCGCCCGATACCTGGGGTAGTAAATTTACCTGGTTAAGCGCACGGGTAGTTGCCGGTATTTTCTCGTAATACAATACTGTCCTTGGTTTTATTAATAGTAAATTAACCGGTACCTCCGGGTTAGGCGGCGCCTGCTTTTTTGTGCATGCTGCAACTACCAGGCAGCTTAAAAAAATGGAACTTATAAGTACTCTGTTCATATAGAGGCTGTGTGATTTTTGTACAATTAGTATGAAATATTTCCCATGGCTTTTTCCAGGTCAATTTTATTTGATAATACCTGGAACAGGGCATTTAAATAATTTATTTCTGAATTTATGAGGTTAGTTTCTGCGGTGATCACATTTAAGTAAGGAATGATACCTTGCCGGTATTGCAGTGATACTACGAAATAAACCCGCCTTGCAAGATCGACGTTCTTTTGCAATATCTGTAAATTGTAATAGTTGCCTTTATAATTGGCCAGCGCAGTGGTATACTGTACGTTGATCTGTGATTTCAGATCTGTTTGCTGCCAGTCAAGTACCTGTTCCTGCAACCTGGCTTTATGTAAATTATTAAGCCGGTTAAAGCCGGTAAAAATCGGGATGCTTAACGAAATACCCACCAATGAACTTGGGTACGAAGTAGAAAAAAGATCGGAAAAGTGATTGTTTTCGTAAGCCAGGTTATAATTATAAAATGCCGAAACAGTTGGCAGGAATGAATAACAGTAATAATTTACCTGCTGATCCAATAAACTTTTATTGGTACCCAATAATTGAAATTCAATACGTTTTTCAAACTGAAGCTGTTCTGTCGTATCAACGTAAATGCTTTTCATCATTTCAAGCGTGTCAAAAACTACGTTAAATTGTTTATCAGTTGGATACCCTATTAACTGTTTTAATGTGGCATATTGCGGCACCACGTTTTCATTGGCCTGTTTTAATTGTGCCCTGGTATTATTAAGAGTGATCTCGGCCTGTTCGTAATCCGTTTCGTCAACTATACCGCCTTTATACTGCAGATAGGCATCCCTGAAACTTTTTCCAAACTGTGCAGTATCTTCCTTTAAAACGTTTATTTGTTCAAGTGTGAGCAGTAAAGTGTAAAAGGATTTGCTTACCGCCGAGACAAGGTATATTTTTGTGCTATCGCTTTGTTGCTGCGCCTGTTTGGCATATAAAGGCGCGCTTTTAAAGGCATACAAAAGGCTTGGATTAAATACAGACTGCGTAACCGCTAGCCCCGGCACAAAACTATAATTGTGACCCGACGCTGAGTTTGTCCCGGTGGTAGCAGAGCCCGTTGTGCTTGTACCTGCCTGAGATTGCTGTAAATAATGTACCAGATCGCCCGATGCACTTATTTGCGGCAGTGCAGTTGATAAATTGATCAGGTTGGTTGTTTGGGCAATGTTGATATTGATTTTTGAAATGTTTACAGCAGGCTGGTGTTGTTTGCCATATTCAATACATTGCTGCAGTGTCAAATATTCTCCTGCTTTGTTGGATCCGGTATCTTTAACAGTTACCGGCATCAGCAAGCTCACCTTGCCGGTATCCGGCACAATTTCGGGCACCGTTACGCTTTTTGTTTTCGAATTTTGTGCAGCAGCAAGAAAAGTTGAGCAAATCAAAAAGGTATTAACCCATAAAATACGGGTTTTTGCCGGGCTAAAAAATATATTCTGCATTTTTAAACGCTATGATTTGCTTTTTAATATTGGATATGTAATAATTGTCGTTCTGGAAATATATAATATACAGGCAATTTCATTAATATGAATAAACACTAATATGTTTTGTAAAAATGTGAAAAACATATGGCCCTTAGGGTAACAATTTTGTTAATTAATTGCTTATGAATGATTAACAGTAAAAATGTTACGCAGCCAGAACGATTGCCCAAATTGGTTTTTGATGTTTGATAGGGATCTTGAAACCAGGTTAGTGTTTTTCAATATATGGAAAATACATCACCAAATATTAAAGGGTGAAAATATTTAAACGGCAATGTGGTTCCCCTGGCGGGGGTCATCTGGCAATATTTCCATTTGAGGGAAATCGATGTATTCAGCATACCACCGGATGGCACTTACTACGTCCAAAGCATCTTCGGCCATTATACCAATAGTTTCAAATGCATATAACTTTTTGCCTGCATATCCATAAAGCTGGATTTCGTTGCTGTCCGGATCGAATTGTTCATTATCGAGGCAAAATACCCGGATCTTTAAATGGGTATCCCTTGAGTGAATTACATCTCTGCAGGCATTATTCGGATCGGTTGCCAATAAATAAACATTGAAATCCATAAGCCTATAACAACATTATTGCTGGATAGTTTACACTATTATTGGTTTAGCCTAATGCAATTTTGATGAACAGTGAAAATACCAAGTCCTGCTTATTGGGGGTGAGTTTTCAATCAAATTGGGCTGTTTTGCAGCAACCATTTTCGCCATCTGTGTAAATTTTACCAGTTATTTGAGAAACGATTTCCACAATTCACACCCCGATAAACAGGGTGACAAATCTATTAAAGCTAACACCGTTTGATTTTTTGTTGGTATCTTCTTTGAATCAGCAATTGAGCCCACCCAACGGGTTGTTTTTCATAGGTAGATGTAGGGCCAAAAAACTGCGAGAGTATTTTTGGCCCTTATTTATACCGGCAGCTATTTATTTAACACCATGTGATTTAATCATGTAGGTGTAATTTCCTCGTAAAGTAAAAATATTACATCGGTAGAGTTCTAAAATTAAATAGTTTTGCAAAAAAGGATCATATGGGAACGGTAAATATTCCGAGGCTTGATTTAAACCATTTTGTAAATGGTGGCGATAACCAGCGCAAACTATTTTCGGATGCGATCGGTAAAGCATTTAACGAAACAGGATTTGTTACTGTTACCAATCACGGTTTAGATAAAAACCTGATCGACAAATTATATGCGGATGTCAAAACACTGTTTGCCCTCCCTGACGCTGTAAAGGCTAAATATGAGATTCCTGGTTTGGCCGGGCAACGCGGCTACACGGGTAAACAAAAAGAAACCGCCAAAGGGTTTACTGCACCCGATCTGAAGGAATTCTGGCAAATTGGCCAAACGGTTACCGATGATGATGTTATTAAAGGAGAATACCCCGAAAATATCAGGGTTGATGAGGTGCCGGATTTCAATGATACAACACTCGAAGTTTATAAAAAACTGGAATGGGCGGGCATTCATCTGTTAAGGGCAATATCAGTTTACCTGGGGTTAGCTGAAAGTTACTTTGACGACCATGTACATAACGGGAACTCCATATTGCGCACGCTGCACTATTTCCCGATCACTGATCCGGATAGGTTGCCTCAAGACGCTGTAAGAGCCGGCGCCCATGAAGATATTAACCTGATCACCCTGCTGATAGGTGCAAGCGCGGATGGGCTCGAACTGCTAACCCGCGATAACAAATGGTTCCCGGTTAAAGCCCATGGTGAAGACCTTGTGGTAAACGTTGGCGATATGCTGCAGCGCCTAACCAATAACAAATTAAAATCAACCACGCACCGGGTGGTAAATCCGCCGGGGGAGTTAATGAAATTTTCGCGTTTTTCGGTGCCGTTTTTTCTTCACCCAAAAGCGGGAATGGACCTCAGTTGTTTACTGTCATGTATTGACGCAACTCATCCAAAACAATATGACGATATTACAGCAGGCGAATACCTGGATGAACGCCTGAGAGAAATAGGACTGATGAAATGAGGTGAATGGATGAAGGTAAAATGCAAAAGTGGGAGATTTCCCTGCTAAAGATGTTTTTTACCTTTAACCTTTCGCCTTTAACCTTTCACCTTAAAAATGTAAGTTTGCGCACATGAATCAAGACTTGTTTGTTTACAACACCTTAACACGCAAAAAAGAAAAATTTATACCGCTTAACCCGCCGCATGTAGGGATATATGTTTGCGGCCCTACTGTTTATAGTGATGCGCACCTCGGCAATAGCCGTACCTATATCTCATTCGATCTGATTTTCAGGTACCTTAGCCATTTGGGCTATAAAGTGCGCTACGTACGCAATATTACCGATGCAGGCCACCTGGAGGGCGATGCCGGTGATGAAGGAGAAGATAAAATATCAAAAAAAGCAAAGCTGGCTCAGTTGGAGCCCATGGAGATTGTACAAAAGTATACCGTTGGGTTTCATGATGTGATGAAAGCTTTTAATATACTGCCGCCAAGTATTGAACCGACTGCTACAGGCCATATTATTGAACAGATTGAACTGGTAAAAGTTATCCTGGCAAAAGGTTATGCTTACGAGGTAGATGGATCTGTTTATTTCGATGTTGAAAAATATAACCAGACCAAAGATTATGGTGTTTTGAGTGGCAGGAACCTGGAAGATATGATGAACAATACCCGCACCTTAGGCGGCCAGGACGAAAAACGTGGCAAACTTGATTTTGCCCTATGGATAAAAGCAAAACCTGAGCACCTGATGAAATGGCCCTCACCATGGGGTGTTGGTTTTCCCGGGTGGCATTTGGAATGTTCGGCCATGAGCAACAAATACCTCGGCGAGCATTTTGATATACATGGGGGAGGGATCGACCTGGTGCCAACCCATCATACCAACGAGATAGCCCAGAATATGGCCGCCTGCGGTAAGAACCCTGCAACCTACTGGATACATACCAATATGCTGACAGTAAATGGTCAAAAAATGTCCAAATCATTGGGGAATAGCTTTTTACCATATGAGCTTTTTAGCGGTAACAACGCCATTTTAAATAAAGGGTACAGCCCCATGACGGTAAGGTTTTTTATGCTCCAGGCCAATTACCGCAGTACGCTTGATTTTGGTAACGAAGCGATGGAAGCCTCGGAAAAAGGCTTTAAACGGTTAATGAATGCATTAACTTTAATAGATGGCTTAAAGGCATCAGCCGCAACAGAAATTGAGATACAGCCATTGATCGACCGCTGCTATGCTGCCATGAACGATGACTTTAACAGCCCGGTGCTGATTGCGGAGCTTTTTGAGGCAAGCCGGATAATTAATTCGGTGCACGATGGTAAAATGAAAATAGATGCTGTAAATCTTGAGCTTTTGAAAAACACGATGACTATTTTTGTGTTTGATATCCTGGGGTTAAAAAATGAACAGGCCGCCAATGACGACTTACCGAAAGTTTTAGATTTTATTGTAAATTTAAGGAATGAAGCAAAAATCAACCATGATTACGCCGCTTCCGATAAAATAAGAAATGGGTTGCAGGAAATTGGTTTTCAGTTGAAAGATAACAAAGATGGTACAAACTGGAGTAAAATTTAATTGATATCAATACGTTACGGTAGTTGATTATATTGAGCTAAGCCGGTTTGTTTTTGAATGTTAAAAAACGATAAATTATTACAATAACCGCTGTTCGGCGAGGCTTCGTCCATTAAATGTTTTAAAT
>NZ_CAIWNH010000485.1 GCF_903913935.1 uncultured Mucilaginibacter sp. | reverse complement strand
TGATTTCACCGATTTAAAGAGTTGTGGCGGCACAAAATCGGTGAAATCATTCCCAAATCGGTGAAATCATTAAAAGTGATACCTCACAAATGCCTCCATAGCCTCATACTCCGCCATGCCCAGTTTATCATAATTTTGGGCAGTTTCGCGGGTACGGTCCTCGGCCCTCACCCAAAACTCCCTTGCGTCATCGCCCGGGAATACCGGTCTGTCCTTTTGGCTCTGGTGTTTAAAGATCGCGTTGCGTTTTCTTATTACTTCCTGTGGTGACAATGGTACAGCCATCTCTATCTCGTGGGTCTCAAATTCATGCCATGCGCCGCGGTACATCCACAGCCAGCAGTCTTTTACCCAGTCTTCGGTTACTTTTAAGCGGTTTAATGCCGCTACAATGATATTGAAACAAACCAAATGTGTTCCGTTCGGGTCGGCAAAGTCACCTGCGGCAAATACCTGCTGCGGTTTTACTTTTTGCAACAGTTCCATCGTTAGTTTGATGTCTGCTTCGCCGGCGGTGTTCTTTTTGATCTTGCCGGTTTCGTAAAACGGCAAAGCCATAAAGTGGATATTGCTGTCGGGTAAGCCGGCATACCGTGCGCCGGAGATGGCTTCTGTTTTGCGGATAAACCCTTTTACATCCCTGATCTCTTTGGTGTCTACCTGGTTGGGTTTTTTGGTAGGGATAAAGGCCCGCATGTCTTCGTAGATCTGTTTCAGCTTGCTGTTGTCCTCGCCGATGCTCTGGTTAAAGTCGATGGCGAATTCTACAAAGCGTAATACATCATCATCCCATACAGCCGTGTTGCCAGAGGTTTGATAGGCGACGTGCACATCGTGCCCCTGGTCAACCAAACGGATAAAGGTACCGCCCATGGAGATCACATCATCGTCCGGGTGAGGCGAAAAGATGATGGAGCGCTTCCGGGCCGGCTGTGCCCTCTCGGGCCTTTGCGAATCGTCGGCGTTGGGCTTACCGCCCGGCCAGCCGGTGATCGTATGCTGCAACTGGTTAAAGATGTCGATATTGATGTTATATACAGGGCCCTGTTCAACCGCCAGCTGGGCCATGCCATGGTTGTTGTAATCTTCTTCGGTTAGTTTTAAAATGGGTTTGTTTACCGTTTCGGCCAGCCAGATCACTGCTTTCTTTTTCATGCCGTTTTCCCAAACACAGTCTTTTACCAGCCAGGGCGTATCAAAGCGGGTTAATGAACTGGCAGCGGCTTCATCCAACACAAATTCAACATGATCCGATAATTGTAAATAGGTAGCCGGTACTTCTCCCGAGATCTCGCCTTCCACCGCTTTTTTTACGATCGGGGCTTTTTTCAAACTCCAGGCCATCAGGATGATCTCGCGGGCTTTAAAAATGGTGCCCACACCCATGGTGATGGCTTTGGTGGGTACATTTGATTTGCCGCCGAAATCGCGTGAGGCATCGTTCCGGGTCAGGTCATCCAGGGTTACTAACCTTGTTCCTGAGTTTGGCGCCGATCCCGGCTCGTTAAAGCCGATGTGGCCGGTACGGCCGATACCCAGGATTTGCAGGTCCAGCCCGCCAAGGGCGGTGATCTTATGTTCGTACTCCAGGCAAAAGGCGGCCACCTCGTCAAGGGCCAGGGTGCCATCGGGGATATTTACATTGCTTTTATCGATATCTACCTGCGAAAACAGGTTTTCGTTCATAAAGGTCACATAGCTTTGTGCTGCTGCAGCCTGCATGGGATAGTATTCATCCAGGTTAAAGGTGATCACATTTTTAAAGCTCAGGCCTTCTTCTTTGTGCAGCCTTACCAGTTCAGCATACACCCCGATGGGCGTTACCCCGGTGGCCAGGCCCAATACCGTTTTTTCGCCTTTGGCTTCTTTGCCGCAGATCAATGCCGCTATGCGGCCCGCTACGGCAATGGATGCCTGCTGCTGGTTGCCATACACCGTTACCGGCAGTTTCTCGTACCGCGTCTCTTCAAGTAAATTTAATCTCGCCATTGTGTTTATGTCTAAAGTCGTTCGTCTGAAGTCCGCCTTTGGCTCAAGCCTTTCGGCTCAAGACTCAGAAAAAATGGTTTATAAAAAGAACATTGCATAAAAAATCCCCGCCTAAACGAGGATTTATTCAAACCAATTTAACTATCAAAATTACCCTTACCGACATAAGGCCAAAGAATAGTCCGTTTAATGATGTTTTATGCATTATTCAATACAAACTTAATAAATTAAAATTAATATCCTCAAAACTTTTTAAAATATTTTAATAAGTAAACAAATGATGCGGGTATTGAATAAATTTAACCTGTATCGGATTAAAAACAGAGATAAAAACCAATAAAAAAACAGCTAAATTATGGAAGAATTGATCCTAAAGCCAGGCAACAAATAATAAGGAATAGGTTAAAGCCCTTGAAGCTTTTAGCCGGAGAATAGTGTTTGAGGACATTTTTCTCCCCCCCCCTCCGGCGATCTTACTTATGTCAAAGGTTATGTTGTAAAATCAAGTTGCAAATTAATTACACCAACGCGGGTATTCTCTATACCAACAGCGGTATTAGGTATACATAATTAAAATTCCTAACCATTTTTATATCGAAATGGTGTTTTGTAACAGTATTAAAACAATAGCAAATGAACAATTATCTTACTAAATTAGCCTCATTAACTGACTTTATTAGAATGGCGCCATTATCCAATCTCCGCTTTATGTCCTTTTTGTGCCTGGTGGTAGCCGTAATCCCTTTAAAAAACAAATCAATTCAATGAAAAAGCTATTTCTCCTGTTTGGGGCTGCATTATTATTTGCATCTGCGGATGCACAACCATCGCAAGATTCACTGTATGTGAGGGAGCATTATACCAAGATGGAAAAGTATATCACCATGCGTGATGGGATCCGCCTGTTTACGTCGATATATCTTCCAAAGGACCAATCCAAAAGATATCCGATCATCATGACCCGTACGCCTTACAGCGTTGGCCCGTATGGCGAAAACGATTACAAGCGCACGTTGGGCCAGAATATGCTGTTAGCCAGGGAAGGGTTTATTTTTGTTTACCAGGATGTTAGGGGCCGCTGGATGAGTGAAGGAAAATTTGTTGATGTGCGCCCCGATATTGATCATAAAAAAACCACTAAAGAAACTGACGAAAGCTCGGATACCTATGATACCATTGACTGGCTGATTAAAAACCTGCCCAATAATAATGGTAAAGTTGGCATAGAGGGGATTTCGTATCCGGGTTTTTATTCAACGGCCTCCCTGCCGAATGCCCACCCGGCTTTAAAAGCCGTATCGCCGCAGGCACCGGTTACCGACTGGTTCATTGGCGATGATTTTCATCATAACGGGGCTCTTTTTGTAATGGACGCGTTTTCTTTTATGACTGGTTTTGGCGTGCCGCGCCCTAAACCCATAACACCGGCAGAATTTAAAAACCCGGTTAAATATAAGGAGACGGATAATTATAATTTTTACCTGGATTTAGGGGCATTACCCAACTATAAAAAGCGCTATTTGGGCGATTCTGTAAAGTTTTGGGACAATATGATGGCCCATCCCAACTATGATTGGTTTTGGAAGGCGATGAATATCCGCCCGCACCTTAAAAATATCACACCTGCGACGATGGTGGTTGGTGGTTTTTTTGATGCGGAAGACGCCTTTGGCGCTCAACAGGTTTTTAAGGCATTAGAAAAACAAAACCCTGCAACGCACCCCAATATGCTGGTATTGGGTCCCTGGTTTCACGGCGGCTGGGAGCGGGGCGACGGGCAGTTTTTTGGCGACCAGAATTTCGGCTCCAAAACAAGCGAATGGTTTCGTGAAAATGTTGAGCTGCCCTTTTTTAAGTTTTACCTGAAGGATGAAAAAATACTCGACTTGCCAAAAGCTACCATATTTATTACCGGCAGTAACGAATGGCATAAGTTTAACCAATGGCCGCCTAAAAATACCGTAGAGAAAACGTTGTATTTTGGTGCCAATGGCCAGCTTTCTTTCGCTGCTCAAAAATCAAAGAACGCCGGTTTTGATGAGTACATCAGTGATCCCAATTCACCGGTTCCGTACCAGGATGGGATACAGGCGCACCGTACCAGGGAATATATGCTGGATGACCAGCGCTTCGCCGGAAGAAGGCCCGATGTGAAGGTTTACCAAACAGATACATTAAAGGACGATATTACGCTTACCGGGCCGGTAATTGCCGACCTGTTTGCTTCAACCTCAGGCACTGATGCCGACTTTGTAGTAAAACTGATCGATGTTTTTCCGGATAATTATCCTGATCCAAAACCAAATCCTAAAAGCGTTACGATGGCAGGTTATGAGATGCTGGTTAGGGGAGAGGTTTTCAGGGGGAAATTCCGTAACTCTTTCGAAAAACCAGAGCCCTTTGTGCCGGGGAAAGTTACGGAGGTTAAATATAACCTTCCTGATGTTGCCCACACATTTAAAAAAGGCCACAGGATCATGATCCAGGTACAAAATTCATGGTTCCCGCTGGTTGACCGCAATCCGCAAAAATTTGAGGATATTAACCAGGCAAAAGATGCCGATTTTCAAAAAGCAACCATCAGGATCTATCATAATGATGCCGCGCTTTCAAATGTGAAAGTTACCGTATTAGAATAGAGAATTACATCGATTTTTAAAAAGATTACACCGATTTAAATGAAAAAATACCAGTTGTTACTTTTGGCCCTTGGGCTTCTTACGCTAAAAGCAAACGCTCAGTTGGGTAAAGCAAAAGCAGTATTTACACGTGCCGATACCCTGCGGGGAGATTTATCAACCCCATTCCGTACCTGCTATGATATCGGGTATTACCACCTGGATGTTAAGTTTGATATCGAGCATAAATTCATCAGCGGGAGCACGCTCTTTAAATTTACCGCCATGCAGGATTTTACCAAACTGCAATTCGACCTGTTTGCCAATTTAAAAGTTGAAAAAGTAGTTTATAAGGGGCAGGAATTACCTTACACCCGCGAATTCAATGCTGTGTTTGTTACTTTCCCGGCTACGATAGCTAAAGGCAGTAAGGATGAGTTTACGGTGTATTATTCGGGCAACCCCACTATTGCTAAAAATGCGCCCTGGGATGGTGGTATAGTTTTTAAAACAGATTCAGCAGGTAATCCGTGGGTGGCTACGGCCTGCCAGGGCATGGGCGCCAGCGTTTGGTGGCCGAATAAGGATCAGCAAGCCGATGAGGTAGACAGCGCCCTGATCAGTATCAGCGTTCCCACCGGCTTGCAGGATGCGTCAAACGGCCGCCTCAGAAAAGTAACTGACCTGAAAAATGGGTATACCCGTTATGATTGGTTTGTTTCAAACCCTATCAACAACTATGATATTGAAGCCAATATTGGTAAATACACCCATTTTAGCGATACTTATAACGGCGAAAAAGGAAAGCTGACGCTGGATTACTGGGTATTGGCGTATAACCTTGAAAAAGCTAAAAAACAATTTGGGGAGAATGTGAAGGATATGATCAGCGCATTTGAACATTGGTTTGGCCCTTATCCTTTTTACGAAGATGGCTATAAACTGATAGAGGCCCCGCACCTGGGTATGGAGCACCAAAGCGGAACCGCCTATGGCAATCATTATATCAATGGCTATCTTGGCCGCGACCTTTCCGGAACAGGCTGGGGGCTGAAATGGGATTTTATTATTGTGCACGAAAGCGGGCATGAGTGGTTTGGGAACAACATCACTTCAAAAGACCTCGCCGATATGTGGATCCACGAGAGTTTTACCAATTACTCCGAATCCTTATTTGTTGAACAGCGCTACGGCAAACAGGCCGGGCAGGAATATGTACATGGTACCCGGATGTCTATTGAAAACGATCGCCCGATTGTAGGTATTTACGGTGTAAACAAAGAAGGCTCGGGAGATATGTATTACAAAGGTGGTAACCTGCTGAACATGATTCGCACCATTATTAATGACGATGAAAAATGGCGCAATATATTGCGGGGCTTAAACAAAACTTTTTACCACCAAACGGTAACATATGATGATGTTGTTGATTATATCAGTAATCAATCAGGCAAAAGCCTGAAACCTGTATTTGACCAGTACCTGCATTATAAAAATCTTCCGATATTGGAGTTTATGGAGATCCGCGGGAAATTAAATTGCCGCTGGCAGGCTGATGCAAATGATTTTAATATGCCTGTAAGGGTAAAGCTAAAAGGCGGCGAATACCAGTACATTCAGCCTTCAACCAGATTCAGACCAATTTCTATAACAGGCGCTACCAGGGAAAACATAGAGGTGGATACGTTTAATTATTATATAGGGGTGCTGGTGGATTAAGCCCCCGGCCCCCTAAAGGGGGAAATAATATGTTTTTTAAATTTTGAATTCAGCATTTCGACGCTCTTAATTCATTATTGTATATTATTCGTCGGGTATTGATATTAAAATAATAAGCCTGATTTCGTAACTTTAGTGCAACCTTATTGTTTTAAGTGTTGTCTTATTCTATAAAACATACAAATCATGAGATCAATTACAAGGATTTTGGCCGTAATCGTGCTGTTGGCCACTAGCGGCGTTTCTATCGCAAAATCCCATTCAGCTGTAAATGTAAATTTTTCAGAAATAGTCGACCGCCATCTTACGGGTTTCCATGCCGTAGATGTTGCGGGTTCGTTTGACGTATATATCACCCAGGGTTCAACAGAATCTGTTAAGGTGGAAGCGCCCGCTGAAATTATGAGCCGCATAATTACTGAGGTGGATGGCGGAGTTCTAAAAATATACAACAAACACGATACGTTTAATTGGGGCGACCTTTGGGGGCACCATAAAAAAATTGTCGTATATGTAGTCGCAAAAAACATTAACAGCATTAATCTAACTGGTTCAGGCGATGCCTTTTTTAAAGATGGGATTTCATCAAACACATTACGCTTAAGTATCAGCGGTTCGGGCGATATGACAGGCAGGGTAGATGCTAAAAACCTTGATTGCAGTATAACGGGGTCGGGCGACATGAAACTTTCAGGGCGTGCCGAAACTGCAGGGGTTAGTTTGGTTGGATCGGGCGATTTTACTGGCCGCAATTTGCTTACTGCTAACTGCGCTGTAAGGGTTTCCGGTTCAGGCGATGCACAGGTAAACGTAAGTGAAAGAATTGACGCGTCAGTAAGTGGCTCGGGCGATATTCGCTATACAGGGTCTGCAAAAGTAGTCAACAGCCGTAAAAGTGGCAGCGGGGATATATCGAGGTTCTAGAGATTAGGCCGAAAGTCAGTAAAGTCCGAAAGAAGCTGCAACTGACGTTTCGGCAATAATGATCTGAGTTGTGAAAAAAGAGCGGAGATTAGTTTCTCTTCTAATCTCCGCTCTTTAATTTCCAAACACTAATTCTTAAACCTCCCGATCACTCGTCTTCCCAAATCATAGGATACGTTAAATGCTTCCTGGTTACTTGTGTAGCCCGGCGTTCGGTGTACGCTCAATACAAATTTCCCTCGAAGCCCTTTATAAACGAAGGTGTTAAAGATCAGGTCGAGGCGGTTATAAAATTTCTTTTCGTAAAACGAATCGCCGAAGTTGATGTGCGATCCCTGCCCTGAATAAAATTCATCAAAAATGGCAAAGCGGCTAAAGCTTCCATAAGCGCTGGCGATAAACCCTTTTGGCGTTTGCAGGCCGTCAACACCGCGGGTCCTTTCCATCGATATCATCACCCCCGCTTCAAATGTTAAGGAGTCAAAGGCTTTTTGTTTATGGCTAAAATCAAGCCCCAGTTTAACCTGCCCGCCGCCGTTATCCTGTATATGGTCATCGGGCCGCAGTATTGCCGCTCCGGCATTATGCTCCAGCAAAAAATAATGAACAATGTAAAACGGCCCGGTTAGCGATGGTTTGTACTTGCCTTCAAACCCAAATAAAAACTGCTCGCGGGCGGTATCCGTTTGCCTGCTCACCCAATCAATCCAGCCGGTTTCCATAAAATGGGAAGTTTGATATTTGGCCAGCAAACCTTCCACATTCGGGCGGTAATATTGAAGGGTATCATTCAATAGCGCCCTGGGGTAATTATCAAGCAAGTCAGTTCTCGGGAATTCACCCGCCATAAATTGCCAGGTGTTGCTTTTAAATTTATAATATGCTACAGGGTTCACTTTTAAAAAGAAAGGCACCGCACCAAATTCATGTATACCATTAGCGCCTACTATAAAATGGTTTAAGCTATCAATATTTAAGCCGAAATCGAGTTCGGTTCGCATGCCTGAATAAGTGCGGGAGCGGGCAACAAAATCTTTATACTCACGGTTATCCAAAAAGCCAAGGCCGCTAAAATTTACGTCGATGCTTTGCGCAAGGGCAGCGCTTCCCGTTATAACTAAAATCAGGAAAGTAAAGTAGAGTTTTTTCATTGTTTAATAATAGGGGTTTTATTTAACTGTAAAGGTAATAATTCTGCCATTTTTGCTTCCCGGGAACGGATCGGTACGCAGCGAAAACAGCAGGTCGTAACTTCCTTTCTCCAACGGTGCATTTATCGTAAAATTATAACTACCTGTCTCGCCTGGCTTTAAATTTATTTGATTGAATGTGCTATCGGCTTTTTGGGCATTAACAACGTTACCGCCCTTAAAAAAACAGGCCTCCAAAACAACAGCATGTGTATAACCCTTATTGCCAAAGCTAATGGCATAAGGATATGGATTTTTAAAAGTTAATTGGAAATTGGTTTTCTTGCCCGGTGCTGTTGTAATTTTATATGTTGAGGTTTCGAAAATGATTTGCTGGTAGGTCCGGAAATCGTCAATCCAGGCGGTGTACCAGGTGCCGGCCGGCACTTTTATAGAATCGGTAGTCAGGCCTTTTATGGGGAACCAATTTAAATAAAATACCTTTTTATGTTGAAGGCTATCCTCTATCGGCCAGATATCAAATTGGGTGCGTCGGTAATAGCGGGTATCATAGGCAAAGCATTTCAGGCTATTGGTATAGAAATCGTATTTCGCCGGGTTTTGGAAACCCTCGCTCATTACCACATAATGGTCGCCTGCTTTTTCATTTACCACATGTGCCCAATCTTTAAAGCCATAATAGCTTTTTAAATGGCCATAAGTCCTGGCGAAGCCGAAACCGAAAATAATGATCAGCCTTACTACTAATATCAGGCTCAAATTAATCATCGCCAATGGGAAAAGCCATTTCGGCCTGCCGTTTTGCTGTTTAAAATGGATGAGTACAAGCATCACCAATGGGGCAAACAGGATGAAAGTCCAGTGCGGTTGCACCTCGCCGCGACTGCTGCTAAAGAAAAAGAAAATAAAAGTTCCTACGCAGTTCACCATTAGGGTTCGCACAAAGGCATCCTTTATTTTGGTAGTAAACGCTTTGTAAAAAAGGAACCAGCCAATCAGCGGGCCCGCCATAAATAACTGCCCTGGAATATAAGAGAAGGTATCGGTTAAATCATAAGTACGGGCCGAACGTTCAAACAAATGGTAATTGATGGAAGGATAGCCATGATTTGCCTGCCATAATATATGCGGCAGATAAAGTACACCTGATAAAATAACGATGGCCCAAAACGATCCGCGCTTTAACAATTTGATATTGGCTAGCACCGTAAACCCGATCAGCAACACCCCATTGTATTTACTGTAAAGCAGGCAGGCGATAACCACGGCCAATATAATTGCAAGCCCCCAATTTTCCTGTTCAATATATCGCTGGTAGACGTAATAAAACAAAACGGTAAAAAAGAAGAGCGGCCCATCCGGTGTGATGGTAAAGCCATAAATATGGAAAATGAAAATCCCCGAAACCACCAGTACGAAGGCCACAGCATCCACCGCGTATTTTTTTAGGATGAGCCAAAGCAGGTAGACGGATGCCGAACTGGCAAGCACGGTCAACAACCTTACTCCAAACTCATTATGGATTAATGCATAGCCAAATCGGATAAACAGAGCCACCATGGGTGGATGATCAAAATAACCCCAATCCAGGTAGCGGGAATACATCCAGTAGTATGCTTCGTCCGCCTGCAACTCAAGGGTAAAAGCCTGTACGGCGTTCAATATCGTCCAAAACACCAAAAAATAAAGAATGATTTTGTTGGATTTGACCGAGGTATATGAAACGTTATCTGGCATTAGAAAAAATTATCGCCGTAAAGTTAGGATTATACAGAAAAGTATGATTCACTTAATAAATCAAATTATAGCACAAGGATAATTGCCTGAAGGTCGGTTATCCGTTTAAAACCTTTATCCATTGTGAATAAAGGTAAATCATAATATATAGCCGTTGCAGCAATAACGGCATCCGGCAGCTTTACTTTGTACCTGGAACGAATGCTGATAGTGATTTCTTTAATTGCTGGTTCGATATCAACAATATGGCATTGCGCTAAAAAATCTTTTAATAGGGCTGAATCTTTTTGGGTAATATTTGGAAAGCTTAAAACCTCTATTTCGGATTTTATGGAAACAAAGAGATTGCGGTTGTTGATTAATTCTCTTACTTCATTTACCCCGTTGAACAGATTTATGATGAGCGAGGTATCAACAACAATGTTATCTCCACTCATCTCTCGCTTCAAATTGATAAGTTAGCCCATCAATACCAAAGTTTATTTTACCAAAATATTTATCAATGTTTATCGGGGCTTTTCTCTTTGGCAGCTTTTTTATCGCTTCATCGAGTTTTATCCTGCTGGTCGATTTATCTACCTCAATTATTTTTGACATATTCAAAGATACAAATTATCTAAATTTAAAATATCTTAAAAACTCTTATTAAATTTACAAATACTCTTATATTATCTTACCTTATAAATAGTTACACATTTTAGTTATGAGTGAAAAAAAAGAAAAAAGAAGGCTTTTTAGTTGGATTATAATACAATTGAGTTATTTGGTGATTTTCTTTATTGTGTTTATTCTTATTTCATGCAACAAAAACCATGGGACTAAAGAGATGGACAGTATAAGAGTGATTCCGTCAAAAGCTATTGCTAACACCGTAAATACGTGGAAAGCTCCCGATTCAACCACTATCCCAAAAAACAAAACAGGCGATATGATCCGTTATGGCAAAGAACTACTGGCCCATACGGCAAAATATTTTGGCCCCAGGGGAAGTATTGCCCAATTATCAAACGGCATGAATTGTCAGAATTGCCATCTTGAGGGCGGCCGCAGGCTGTTCGCCAACAACTATTCAGGCGTGCTGGCCAATTACCCAAAACAGAGTTACCGCAGCGGGAAAATTCAGCCGCTTTCAGGCCGTATATCCGATTGTTTTAACCGCAGCCTGGCAGGTAAAGTTCCCGATACAAACGGCAGGGAAGTGCGCGCTATGATGGCTTATATCAATTGGATAGGGCAGGGGGTGAAAAAGGGCAAAAAGCTGTTTGGTTCGGCAACAGAAAAACTCGCGTTTTTGAAAATCCCCGCTGATCCAGATAAAGGGAAAGTTGTTTTTGTATCGAAATGCAGGGTTTGCCATGGCGCTAATGGTGAAGGTTTGCTTGCCGCAGATCAGCTCACCTACACCTACCCGCCATTATGGGGAGATCATAGCTATAATAATGGCGCCGGTATGTACCGCATCGGTAACCTGGCAGGTTTTGTTAAAAATAATATGCCTTTTGGCGCAACATACAAGAGCCCTCAGCTAACAGATGAAGAAGCCTGGAATGTAGCAGCGTTCATCAATTCTCAGCCCCGCCCGCATTACGACCAGCGTAACGACTGGAAAGACCTAAAAAACAAACCTATTGACCTCCCATTTGGGCCTTATGCTGATCACTTTAGCGAAATGCAGCATAAATACGGGCCGTTTGGACTGATGAAGGCTGCGCAAAAATAATTTAACTAAACTTAGCGCACCCCGTGCCTTCTCAGGTGTTCTCTGCGGTTAAAATTTAACGCAGCGTACGCAAAGAGTGTCGCGGAGCACACAGAGATTTATTGCATAACAGGCAAAATTATACTACTCGGGAACGCGATAGAATGATACACCTTTTGCGTTGCCGACTGGTAATCGCTTGCTTTGGCGTCAAAAATATTGGGTACGTACTTTTGCGGATTCCTGTCAATTACCGGGAACCAGGTGCTTTGTACCTGCACCATTATTTTATGCCCCTTTTTAAATACATGATCGGCGCCATGCAGGTCAATGCTGTATTCCTCCACTTTTCCGGGTGTTATCGGCTCTGGCTTAGTGAAGCTTTTCCTGAACCTGCCGCGAAATACATCATCCGCGATCATCAGCTCATAACCCGACATCTTTAACTCTTTTTTATAATCCTTGGGATAAACATCGATCAGTTTAACCACCCAATCCGCATCGCTGCCCGAGGTTGATGCATATAGTTTTGCCAGTACATTGCCAGTTATGGTAACGTCTTGCGTAAGGGTATCGGTTTGCCATGTTAATACATCGGGGCGGTTATCCACAAAGCGCTGGTCTTCTGTCAGCCAAAAATACCAGCGGGAACCTGGCCCGTAAGTTTCCTCAATTGGCCTTTGGCGATATGGCACCGGTTTTGATGGATCAGATACATAGCTGTCAAATGTCTTCTCAGCCGCGGAGGGTTTTTCGAAGGAAAGCTTGCCATCGGTATGAAAGTAAATGTTTTTGCTCACGGATTCTTTAGGTGGCCAGGCGCTATAATTGATCCATTTGTTTGAGCCTGTTTGAAAAGATATAGCCTCGGCAAAATTACCATCGCCTTTACCTTTTAAATACCATGCAAACCATTTAGCCTGTATCTCTTTCCTGAAATAAGTGCCTGTAGCCTGCCCGTCGAATTTGATATTGCCCAGGCTGGTGCCCTCGCCACCGGCCCATCCACCATGTCTCCATGGGCCTAAAACAATAAAATTTTTGTGGTTAACATCTTTTTTCTCCAAAGTCTTGTAAGCGGTTTGCGGGCCAACCATATCCTCCTGGTCCCACCAGCCCGATACATGTTGTATAGCGGTTCTCGGGGTGTCCAGGCGGTAAGCCAGTGCCTGTTTTTGCCAAAAACTATCATAATTGGGGTGTGCAATAAAGTTGTTCCAGGTGGGCAGTGTGTTATGCGCGTATTTTTTATTAATGTTTGATAAGGTACCTAGTTTAAGGTACCAATCATAAGTATCGTACTGCCCAAAATTATATAGCGAATCCGTTTTTGCAGCCTCGGTTAATACCGAATACTCAAAACCATAACTTAAACGGAATGCGCCGTTATGGTGGAAATCATCGTTCATAAACATATCCGCCGGCGTGGCCTGTTCTGATACTGCTTTCAAAGCAGGGTGAGGATCAGTGCCGGCAATAATTGCTGTCCACCCATCGTAGGATATACCATAGATGCCGGCTTTGCCGTTGTTGTCCGCAATGTTTTTAAGCAACCAATCAATGGTATCATAAGTATCGCTTGCTTCATCAATGGCTTTCGGATCTTTTTTATCGCGGTTAAAACGCTGCATTTCAAATGTCCCCTGTGATAAATACCTGCCACGGATATCCTGGGCCACAAAAATATAACCATCGTCGGCCATATCTTTGATATATCCTTCCCTTTCCGGACTCGGGTTTTCACTTACGCCATAGGGTGTCCTCGTAATTAAAAATGGTAATTTCTCTGCTTGATTTTTTGGGGTGTAAATAACGGTATGCAATTTAATCCCATCCCTCATGGGTATCATTACTTCCTGGCGGCTATATTTATCATCAGGTTTGGTGGGCTGTGCAAAAAGGTTAGCTGAACATAAACATAGGATACCTATAAATGTGATCTTTGTAAAAAATGTGCTCATAATTGCTGAATTAAGGATGGATGACTAAAGATAGGGAATTAGTTGAAATTAGTTGTAAGGGTTGTAAATGTTGTAATAGTTTTAGCTGCTAAAAAATCTGACTTGTTTCTATGAAATTTCTAACTTCTTAAAACCTTTGCAACCCTTACAACTTATTATAACCAATGCCCGCTAACTACAACAATTCCGCCTGGTTTTACGACAGGCTTTCCCGCCTGGTATATGGTAAGGCTTTGATTAAGGCGCAGGTTTACCTGTTACGGTTTATTCCCCCAAATTCGAATATTTTGATCGTTGGCGGCGGCACAGGGTGGATCTTGGACGAAATAGTTAATATTCATCCATCCGGTTTGCAGATCACTTATGTAGAAATAGCTCCAAAAATGATGGCGCTTTCAAAAAAGAGAAAAGCCGGCAACAATAGGGTGATTTTTATAAACGAGGCCATTGAAGATGTTCGTCTGCTTCCTGATTTTGACGTTATAATTACGCCATTTTTGTTTGATAATTTTACGGAACAAACTTTCAAACAGGTATTCAATCATATTCATTCCTTTTTAAAACCGGGTGGCCTATGGCTCAATTGCGATTTTCAATTGAAAGGAAAATGGTGGCAAAAGGGATTACTAAAATCGATGTTTTTGTTTTTCAGGATGATTTGCGATATCGAAGCATCAGCGCTGCCCGATGTGAACAACCAGTTTAATCAATGTGGTTATAAGGCCATTGCCTCACAAACATTTTTTGGAGAATTTATAATTTCGCAGGTTTATAAACAAGGATGATCAGACTTACGAAGTTTTCAAAACTTCGTAAGTCTTTGAGAAACTATCCTGCATACACAAACTTGTACCCAATCCCCCTTACGGTTTGCAAATATTGCGGCGAATCAGCATTGGTTTCAATCTTTTTGCGCAGTCTTACAATATGCATATCCAGGGTGCGGGTATTTACATCGGCATTATAGCCCCAAACTTCCATCATTAGTTCTTCGCGGTTGATCACCTTATTTTTATTTTTAAGGAAATAAAGCAAAATCCGGTTTTCAAGGATGGTTAATTCAATTTTGCGGTTATCCCTGATCAATAAGTGCGTATTGGGCTGGTGCTCCATGTTTGCAAATTTGTACGACTCCGATTTATCCGTATTTAATGAAAATTTGATTTTACTATCTATCATCGCCACCAAAACATCCATATTAAATGGTTTGATGATGTAATCTGACACCCCAAATTTATAAGCTTCAATTTTGTCAATATCCTGGCCTTTGGCGGTCATCATAATTACCTGGCCGTCGTAACCGTTGTTTCTTATGTTGGTGCAAACCTCTGATCCCTGTTTACCTGGCAGCATCCAGTCCAGCAATACCACATGGGGGGTTTCTGCCAAAACTACTTTTTCACCATCATCGCCGTTTGGGGCCTCTAATACTTTGTACCCTTCTGATTGTAAGCGCTCAGCTACCAAAAAACGCAGGTTCTCATCATCTTCAACCAGCGCGATCTTAATTTCTTTGTTCATAATTCAATTTTCATAAGGCAAAGTGACGATAAATTCCGATCCTTCGTTCACTTTGCTGTTAACAGATATGTCACCGTGCATAAAATTTACCAGTTCTTTACAGAAAGCCAAACCAAGGCCAACACTCCCGTTTTGATTATACTGATTTTCGATACGGTAAAACTTTTTAAAAATATTATTCAACTCGTTTTTTGGGATACCGATACCTCTGTCGGTAAAAGAAAAAACAATATCCCGTTTTTGGTGTAAAACATTAATATTCAACACTTTTTTACTTGGATGTGAATATTTATAGGCGTTTTCGATCAGATTTTGAAAAACACTGCCTAAAAGCACAGGGTCGCTATAAAACGACGTAACCCCATGAGCCCTAAAGTTGATTTTAAAGTCAGGGTATTTTATTTTAAATGTTTCTATATACTTCGTCACGAAAGCTTCAACGTCAATTTCTTCCTTTTTAATATCAATCGATTTGTTTTCAAGCTGCGTAAATGACAAGAGTTTATTCATCAGATCATTTAGTTTATCAGCTTCTTCGTTCAATATCCTTCCATACTGTTTACGTTGTTTATCACTCAGCCCGCCCTCGGCGCTCAGGTTCGATCCGGCTATTTTAATTACGCTCACCGGTGTTTTAAACTCATGAGTGAAATTATTAATGAAATCATATTGCAGTTTGAATAATTTAAGGTTTACATTCAGGTTGCGGTAGATAAGCCACCCGATCAGCACTAAAAAACAGTAAATTAATAAAACCATCGCGGCAATAGGCATAAATCTGCGATTGGTTTCTGCCGAAAGGTAATTGCTGTCGGAAGTAAAGTAGAGTTTAAAATCAGCAAATGCCCCGGGTAAAGCAGCTTCGGTTACCAGGTTATTGTTACCTGCATCAAGGGGGTCATAAACTACCGGTTGAATACTTACATCCTGATAAAGTTCTTTATGCGTGTTCTTAACCCTAAGCGAATAGGGGTCTAAGAAAAAAGTCATGATATTTTGTTTGTAATAAGAGGATGGGCTACCATTTTTTATCAATTCGCGATAGTTTTTTACATCTGTGCGCCGGGGGATATTTGAATAGCTGATCTTTCCTGATTTTATATTATAAAAGGTATTAAATATCTCGATCTGGGACGACTCCTTCGAGGTGTCGGAAAACGCAATATAATCGCTTAGCTTCACCGCCATTTCTTTAAAATCGTCCTCGTCGCTTGTATTCCAAATCCTAATACCCCTAACTTGCCCTTTTGCAGGAGCATACTGGTACATTTGGTTGATGGAGATGCCAAGGTTATCCCTTAATACCGTACTGCTTTTTTGATTACTAATCCGGGCATCGTAGAATACTATTTTTTTTACAAAGGAGAAATTATGGAAAATTGCATCAGCATATTTTGCTGCAGAGGTGGAATCCAAAAATCCCTGGTAAGAAGTGATCTCCGGGATCTTATTTTGAAATAAGTCATTATAGGGCTTCATGGTTTGCTCTAATACCTCAATTTTTTTTGAAGCAAATTCATTATCGATATTTTTAGCGTTAAAATCATACGAAATAAAAAGCGCGACAATAAAAATCACCGAAATCAAAATAAGGAAAACAACGACCAGCGAAAAGTTTTTGCGATAAATGCTTTTTGACTTGTTCATAACAGGGTTTATGGATTAACCCGCATATTTTTATCCAGGAATTGTTCTATCTCGGAATACATTTGCAACCTGTTATGCTCGCTCCTGAAAAAGGTCCGTTCATTTGGCTTTAAAAAGTACTTCACATTTTCACTCCCGTTTTGTTTTTGCAGCTCGCGTACAAACTGGTTTAACTCACTGATGTTCGCCCTGTCGTCTTTCGCTCCCTGAAAAATCAGTAAAGGCACTCTAATCTTATCGGTATGAAAAACCGGTGAAATAGCCCTTAGTTGGACGGCATCTTTTTCGGGATCACCAACCATTTCGTACATCATTTTTACCGATGGTTTTAAAAACGGCGGCGCATCTTTAATGAAAGAGAAAAAATTGATGAGGCTGTGTTGCACAATAGCACAATTGTATAATTTGGGATGGAGTGAGATCCCATATAATGCGGAGAATCCGCCAAACCCTGCGCCGAAAATGGCTATTTTATCCGGATCAGCCGTTTTATTGCTGATGAGCCAGTTAACGCCATCCGTTATATCCTGTTGAATTCTGCCACCTACTTCTTTAAAACCCGCGTTGTGAAATGCCTTGCCATAACCGGTGGACCCCCTGAAATTTATCTGGAAAACCGCGTACCCCCGGTTGGCTAAAAATTGTACTTCGGGATTATAGCCCCACCAAAAACTTTGATTAAATGGTCCGTCGTGTGGCATTATTACAACGGGTAGGTTTGTGCTTTTTGTACCCTGGGGTAATGTGAGATACCCGTTAATAGTTAATCCGTCACTTGCCTTGTATGATACCGGCTGTACCATGCACAGATCTTTTGAATTGAGCGTCGAATTGATGTCACCCAGTTTTTTTAACTGCCCGGTTTTATTTTCGTACAAATAATAGGTGCCCGGGTTTCGGTCAGTATAGGTAATAATGATAAATTTATTTTCGGCGCTATCCCTGTCGGTAATGTTTATTTCGGTGCCTTTAAGTTGGGGTTGCAGTTTGTCATATATGCTTTTAATGTCCGCACTTAAAAAATGTTTTTGTGGTTTTGCCGCTTCCCATCTCACCATTTCAAGGTGGTTTTTGTTTTTTGAGTATTCAACATCCTGTATGTCCGAATTTATGCATGAATACAATACCCTCATTTCCTTTCCGTTTTCAGCATTAATTTCGACCAGGGCTGTTTTATCGCGGTTGACATTTGATAAAGCATAGAAATAATTTTTTTCACCCGTAAAGGCAATAGGCCTTACTGAGGTGCTGAAATTATTTTCAATAATTCGCCGGAACGGAGCGTTTTCAGTAGGGCGGAATAAAATAGTTTTGTCAACTCCGTCTGATGAAGTGATCAGCCGTATTTTACCATCCACTTCCGGGTACCATTCTGTTATATTTCCAGGGTTGATAAGATAGGGGATCAGTTCGCCTGTTATAATGTTTAACCGGTAAATATCAAAATTTGCCGGGTCACGTTTGTTCATCCTGATGGTAATTATATCCGGCTGCTGTTTATTCCTGTTCAAAAGGCTTATCCTGACATTTTGCTGGTCAAGAATATTTTTTAGTTTTAATGTGGCTACATCTATTGTAAACAGCTTTAATTCATCATTAGCCACTAAATCCTGGCTAAAAACTATATGATTGTTATAGGTCCAAAAATAATCGCCCCTAACCGGATAGTCCGTCAAAGAAGTGGCCATTTGTTCCTTGCCATCCGGTAATTGCTGGATAAACAGGTTCTCTTTGCCCTTATATGCTTTTAGGTAGGAAATATATTTGCCGTCCGGAGATATCCTGAAGGTGCTTTTTTCAGGGATCTTAAAAAAATCGGAAATAGGTATTAGTGGTGTACTTCGTTGGTTGCAAGTACATAAAGCCATTATTACAGCGATAGAAAGTAATATCCTTGAAGGCCTTAACATTGGTTTATATTTAATCGTTTTAATTAGGTTAAGGTATGCAATATACTCAATCAATTTTAAGTGTCACTACAATTTTACCCTGCAAAACCGTTATATAACTATAGTTTCAATTTAAAAAAGAGACAAATTGAAGATTTGAAAATGCAAAAAATAATAGGATTTTCACTCATAAAACGAAGAATATTAAAGTTAAAATCTTCAAATGTGCTTATCTTCAAATTAATGCTAATTGATTACTTTTGAAAAGATGAAATATTTCCTGGTTTGTGCTTTACTGGTTTTCTCCTGCCTTTCAAGTGCTTTTGCACAGGATACTGAACTACAGCTGGCAAAACAATATGCTGCCAATGGCGAGCAGCAAAAGGCCCTTGATGTTTATCAAAAGCTATATAAACAGGATAACGAAAGCTATTTTGGTGTATATGTGAATACCCTGCTGGAACTTAAAAAGTTTGATGAGGCTGAGGGGATCACTAAAAAAATGATCCGAAAACACGCCGGCGATCATCAATATATTATAACGCTTGGAACTGCTTATATCCAGCAGGGCGAGGTTGATAAGGCCAATGCTTTGTACGATGACCTGCTGAAAAATCTGCCTCCCGACCAGGGCGAAATAGCTGCCCTGGCATCTCAATTCTACCAAAATGCGAATATTGAGTACGCCATTAAAATATTTGAAAAGGGCCGTAAAATGCTGCACAATGATGCCCTTTTCTCTTACGAGCTGATCAATCTTTACCGGTATAAAAGAGATAAAGCAGCACTTACTGAAGAATATCTAAACTTTTTACCTGCAAACCCCGCATTCATCAGCCAGGCGGAGAATACGCTGGCAGGCCTTTATGAAAACGCAGCGGACTACGATATACTCAGGATTGCTGTTTTAAAAAGGATACAGAAGGATCCGCAACAGCCCCTATATCCTCAATTGCTCACCTGGCAATTCATGCAGCAAAAAGATTTCGACCAGGCGTTAAACCAGGCGCTGGCTTTAAGCCGTCGCCTTAACGATGATGGTAGCAGTGTTTTTGAGCTTTGCAGTACCCTTGAAGGAAATGATGCTTATGACGCTGCGATCAGGGGCTATGAATACCTGATCAGTAAAGGGAAGGATTCGCCTTATTACATTTCTTCGAAGATTGAACTGATCAATACCAAGAACCAAAAAGTTACGTCGGGTAAATATACTGAGGAGGATCTTTTGAGCCTCGAAAAAAATTATAGCGCGCTGTTGGATGAATTTGGCAAAAACGTCAACACCGTTTTTGCCATGCAAAAACTCGCGAATTTAGAGGCATTTAAATTGCATAAACTGGATGAGGCGCAAAAAATCCTTGAAGAGGCCGTCGCTATCCCAGGGGTCAACCGGACATTACTTGCCTCATGTAAGCTGGATCTGGGCGATATTTCGCTGCTGAGCGGCAAACCATGGAATGCCACTTTATTGTATAGCCAGGTTGAATTAGATAACCAGGCTTCAACCGTTGGGCAGGATGCAAAATATCGCAACGCAAAACTGGCCTATTATACAGGCGATTTTACCTGGGCAAAAGGCCAGCTGGATGTTTTAAAAGCTGCAACGTCTGAGCTGATCGCAAATGACGCTTTGAACTTGTCGTTGCTTATTTCAGAGAGTTTATTTGCCGATAGCACCGGGGCGGCTTTGAAGATGTTTGCAAGGGCCGACCTTTTAATTTATGCCGAACAGCCCGAAAAAGCAATGCATACTTTGGATAGTATTGATACTAAATACCCGGCGAATTCCCTCGCTGATGGCATATTAATGGCAAAATCAAGACTGCTTATTCAGCAAAAAGATTATCCGGCAGCAGTTATTCTTTTGAAAAAAATAGCACAGGAGTATGGCACGGGCCTTTGGGCCGATGATGCAGTATTTATGCTCGGTGATATTTACGAAAACCAGCTAGCTGACAAAGAACAAGCCAAAATTTATTATCAAAAGATCATTACCGATTATGCAGGTAGCCTTTGGATCAACGAAGCCCGTAAACGTTTCAGGCTTTTAAGAGGGGATAAGAATGACGCTTCGTAGTGCAATAGTTCACTGGTTTATTGTTCATTGGTATTTACGGAGCACAAAGTCAACATAAAGGGGGTAATTGAAATAAGAATTTAAACTTTTAAAAACTATTACAACCTTTACAACATATTACAACTAACACATGATCATATTTAACGATACCGTAATTATAGAAGAAGCCGTTCAGGAAAAGTGGCTTAATTGGATAAAGGAAGTTCACATACCTTCGGTTATGGGCACGGGCCATTTCAAATCATACCAGATCCTTAATGTTATTGATTCGCCTAATGAAGGGGTTACCTATTGCATTCAATACCGTGCAGATAGCATAGCCGATTTTAACCAGTTTTACAGTAAACATTTACACCGTCTGCAGGAAGCCCATAACCGGGAATTCGAAAACCAGTTTGTGATATTTAATACACTGATGCAAACAGTTGATTAATTGCCGGGGTCAGAATTTACAGGATTAAAGGATTTTCAGAATTCTGTCAATGCTGCAATCCTGTAAATTCTTATCCTTACTGCTTTATCAAATTATACAATTCATCCAATTTTGGTGAAAGCACAATTTCAATACGCCTGTTTTTTGTGCGCGCATCGTTGGTGTTGGCTGGGTCAACAGGTTGGTACTCACTTTTACCTGTGGCAGTAAGCCGTTTCGGATCAATCTTTTCTACTTCGGTTAAATACCGGCAAACTGAAGTTGAGCGCAATACACTCAGGTCCCAGTTATCTTTGATCTGGCCAAGGTTGATTACTTTTTTATCGTCTGTATGGCCTTCAACGGCAATAGTAATATCAGGTTCTTTATTAAGCACAGCAGCCAACTTTTGCAATGCCATTTTACCGTTTTCATTAATAACAATACTCCCCGATGGGAACAGTAATTTGTCAGCTAAAGAAACATATACTTTACCATCTCTGATGTCAACGGTTAACCCGCTGTTTTGAAATCCGAGCAGGGCTTTCTGCAATTTATCCCGCAGTGCATTTGATGCATCGTCCCGTTTATGCAGGGCATCTTCAACTTCTTTTAGCCGGGCTTCGCGTTTTTTCAGGTCGGCTGATAGCTGGCTTACCCTGCTTGAACTTGTGGTGAAATTATTGTTTAACGCGCTGTATTTGTCATTCAGCGAATTGAAATTTGTATTTAAAGCATTGTAATTATTTTGCATATCGTTTAGCTCGCGGTGCAGCCTCATTGTGTCGGCACGCAGTTTGGCAACTGTATCTTCAAGGGCACCTGTCCGGGTAGCCAGCGAATCACGTTCAGCGACTAAAGCTTTATATTTTTTAGGTGACAACACTACGCATGAGTGTAAAACAAAACAGATGGCGGTGGCAATTAAATAGTACCTTATTTTCATGACAATAAATTATGGTTGATTAAGCTAATGCATTATTTAAAAAAACGTTAAGGGGATAAATTTTGCCGCAAATGCCGGCAATATCCGGCACCGCATTTTTTAGTAATAATTCATCATCCTTTAAAGGGTGAAAAGCTACAAAACTTTTTAGTTTCAACAATTCAATATTTTCATTATCAGCGCTGTATTCTCTTGGAACACTTTTTAGTTGTTCTTGTTTTCTGAAATCGCCAAACAGACTTATAAACTCCGGTTCGTCAATTATTTTTTTCAGATCGTTTGCGTTGTAGTCAATTTCCTGTCTTATAGCTTTTAAATGCTCCGCCTCGGGCATCCAGTAGCCACCTGCTATTAATGAATTTCCGGGTGAAATTTGAAAATAATATTCAGCTCTGCCCGCTTTTGTTCCTTTGGTAGGGATGCTTACGCCAAAGTAGTTTTTGTAAGGGGTTTTATCTTTACTGAAACGAATATCGCGGTAAATGCGCATTACACATTTTTTGGCGTCGAGTGCCTCATCAATTTGCGGATCAATTTTATGCAGCAGTTTTAGTAGTTCGCTTGTAAAGGCAATAACATTTTCCCTGGCTGTTTCGTGCCGCTCCTTGTTGGCCATAAACCATTCGCGGTTATTATTTGCAATCAGTTCTTTTAAAAACTCAATGGTGTGCCGTTGAATCATCTTTATCTAAATGTGGCTGGTAATTTATTTTAGGGGATAGCCAATATAATAACAAAACGCGTGAATACCTGAAATTGATAGGTGAAAGGACGAGCAATCCTGTTAAGATTGTGCCGATATATAACCAGGGTGATGTTGAATTTTGAGTTATACCCAAAGTGAGCCCTACTATCAAAAGGCCTTCCATTACGTTTAATGCATAGCTTACATACATTGCTGCATAAAAATACCCGGGTTCTATCTCGTAATATAAGTTACAATGCGGGCACCTGTCAAATATCTTGTTAGACCCGAAATTATAAATCCCGCCACTAAACATAGCGCCTCTGCGGCATCGCGGGCATTTGGCATGCAGCATTGCCCATGATTTAGCTGTTTTTGACATTTATTTTTGAGATAAACAGGTTTCCCCAGGTTTAATACACTTAGTTTAAATGTAATTTATCGTTTTGGATATCGAGATTAACATTTTTGCGCCTGAATTTTTTATACCATATAAAGCCAACAAAGCCCACTGCAAGGTAGGGGGCGGCTAACAAAAGATATATGCCTTTATTTAATCCATTTGCTGCATTACCGCCATTTTTTGAATTGGTGGCTACCTGTGCCGCACATTGAGAGCATTGTGCTTGCACTGGTTCAAATGCAATCATCACCAGGCAAAGTATCCCAAGTGTTATAGTTATTTTAAGCCATGCTTTCATAAATGCAAATTTAGCTTATTTAATGATAGGAAGCAATCCGGGCTGGTTGCGTTTTAAATCAAAGCCAGACACAACCTTTAACTTTTGCAGATATCCTTAAAAATGGTAATAAGGAGAAATCATCAGGTAAACAATAACGCCCGTAACTGTTACATAAAACCAAATTGGGAAGGCCCATCGCACCAGCTTTTTATGTTTTTCAACCTGCATTTGCAGGCCCCGGTAAAAACTTAGCAATATGAGTGGTAAAACGCCGGCAGCAAGGATAATATGGGAGATGAGTATAGCTAAATAAACAGGGCGTAAAGTACTCACGGCTTCGCTTTCTGATGCGGACAGGTGCCCATCGCCATTAACATCGCCAAATATGGTATCGGATTTCAAATAGTGGAACAGGATGTACGAAACTAAAAATAACGACGACAAACAAAAGGCCGTAATATTTATGCGCTTGTGCATTTGAATGTTATGAAGCTTTATAAAATAAAGCGATGCCAGCAGCAGCAGGCTGCACGTACCGTTTAAAAATGCGTTAAGCATTGGTAAGTAAACAGTGAATGAAGGAATTACCGCAGGGGCAGGAATGAGCCTCCGGTTTAATACCAGCACTACAACAAATACGAATACGGATACTGCTGCAACAAAACGGAATATAAATTTATCTGTCATAACTTTGTTTTTAGAACCAGGATTAAGGAATCCGGCGTATAGAAAAAACCCCTTTGTTATCGGGAGTCAAAAAGCAATCACTAAATGTATAAATGGCATGCATTGAGCAACAGGGTGCAATTTTGGATTATTACGATATTTTGAATGTCCTGATCCCTGATTCGTCACCTAATACATTGGTGTATCATTTTTTAACACCTCTTCTTTTATTAATACTTTAATTTCATCACCAAGCTTGATCATATCTGAAGTGGATGCGCCGCTGTAATATCCTCTTATCCGTAGTTCCCCGTCAATCAACATGAGCTTATCACTGTAAATAAAGTTGTCATTATCGGACTGTAGTGCGTTAACCAGGAAGCCATTATGCGCCAGGGGATAAATAGCAGCCGTATCGCCTGTTAAAAACAGCCATCTTGATGACGCCGGTTTAATCACATTAGCATAGTTTTTTAAGGCTTTTACGGAATCGCGTTGGGGATCAACAGAGATAGAAACAAAGTAAACCATTTTACTGGCTGCATAACCCGTAGCCAATTGGTTGATACTCGTGTTCATCTGGTCGCATAAGCCTTTACAGTGCGTGTAAAAAAAGTTAGCGATGAATATTTTTTTGGAGAATGTTTTTGGCGTTATGGTGTTACCGTCCTGGTCGGTCAGTTTAAAGTCTGGCAACGTGTGATAAAGCGTATCAGGTACATCGTTATGGCCAACCTTGTGCGTTGTTTTTAGTACGGTTTTAGGCCCGTAAACCGGTAGATTTAAGTACCTGTTTTTGCCCTTGGATACCAGTAAATAATATAAAAATCCTGGCACCAATAAGACAAGTACCAGGATTATAGTTTTTTTTAATATGACCGCAATTTTCATATGTGCCTTAAACCGATCCAATAGTGGCTCTCATTTGTAAGCACCAGTATTAAACCGATTATAAAAAGAATGGGAACGATGATAGCCAGCGCCAATCCCACTTTTTCAAATTTTAAGTGCATAAAAAATGCGACAATAAAATATGCTTTTAATAAAGTTAAAACAATATAAGCCGGGTTTATCCAAACCGCACCGTCTTTATAATGGGGAGCTATCACTAGTGCGATAAAAAATTCCACACAGGTAATCGCCGTTAGAATATAAAAGATCTTTAATATTCTTTTTTTGGTCATTCCTTCGTGTTCGCCGTGTTCAGCGCCTTCGGCATGAACTGTTGTAGTTTCTGATGACATATCTTAATCAGGTTAAATTATCAAACTAAATAGAAGAAAGTAAATACAAACACCCACACCAAATCTACAAAGTGCCAGTATAAACCTACTTTTTCGATCATTAAATAGCTGCCGCGTTTTGCATAGGTGCCCAGTAAAACGTTTATCGTAATGATGATATTAATAACCACCCCCGAGAATACGTGGAAACCATGAAACCCTGTTATAGTAAAGAATAAATTTGCAAACTGATGAGATGTCATTGCCATCTGGCCTTCTGTTACGTTTCCTTTAAAAAACTCTGACATCACTTCTTTGGTTGGAATATGTCCCCACCAGAAGCCTTCGCTGTGTAAGTGATTCCACTCCAAAGCCTGGCAGCTTAAAAACATCAATCCGCCTAATATGGTGAACAACATCCAGGTAACTACTTCTTTTTTTGCATTGCGATGGCCCGCTTCAACTGCCAAAACCATTGTTACCGAACTCGCTATCAGTATGAAGGTCATGATACCTACAAATACCAAAGGAGCGCCGTGCTCAATTGAAGTTCCGGGAACGGATTGGAATACCAAAGATGGCGAAGGCCATGTTGGGGCGCTAAAACGTAAAGCGCCGTAAGAGATCAATAATGATGAAAAAGTAAATGCATCCGAGAGGAGGAAAAACCACATCATCATTTTGCCATACTCTACATTAAAAGGCGATCTGCCTCCTGACCCTGGTGTTGATTTTACCTCATCAACATGTTGTGTTACTGCTGTACTCATTTGTACTTAGTTATTTGTTTTTAAGATTGGTTCAAAAGTAAAAAAACATACAGATAAATCCATATAATATCGAGAAAATGCCAAAAAATAGATGCCATTTCCATTTTGAATAAATTCTTTACCTGTGGTGTATTGCGATAACTGGCTATGATGACATTTAACATTACTGCCAGTCCCGCTAAAACGTGTACTAAATGTAATCCGCTGAATACATAGATGAATGACCTTGAAGCATTCGGGTTAATAAAATAGATGCCCATTTTTATTGCCAGGACGTACCATGCATAGATCTGTATCGCGAAAAAGGCTATTCCTAAGAAAAAAGTAAGCCATAGATAAAGCCGCTGTTTTGCAAACTGCAATTGCCGTGCAGCCTTTGATGCAAAAAACAAGGTAATGCTGCTGAGCAATATAACAGCAGTACTGTACATAAATGCCTGCGGCAAAATTACGTCGAGGCCATGGCCCCTGCCGCCGCTGTAAACAATAAATCCGCTGGATAAGGCGGCAAATAGCATAAACGATGTGAATATGAATATCCACATACTGAATTTTTTTGCACCAAGGTTTACCTTATCTTTTTGTTGTATCTGCGCCATCATTTCACTTTTCCTATAAAATCAAATAAAAACATTAATTGCACTACCGGCAAATATAAAAACGAACCATACATGAGCTTTTTTGCCGATCCGATCTCCAGGGTGCTTAAAAGCTTATACGCCAGGTATAAAAATGCCAGGCTGAACACCAATGATACGGCCCCTACATAATAGCCGCCAAAATGGTACCAGGTAGGCAATAAACTTACTGGTACTAATAGTAATGTAAATATAAAAGTTACTATTGCACTTGTTAAATTTCTCTTTCCCGAAGGAAGGAGCCTGAATCCTGCCAGCTTGTAATCATCGTCCAAAACCCAGGCAATTGCCCAGAAGTGTGGGAACTGCCAAACAAATTGTATCCCGAATAATATTAAAGCGATGGCATCAATCCTTTCGTGTGCAGCTACGTAGCCGATTAGGGGGGGTAATGCACCAGGTATGGCGCCAACGAATACTGCAATTGGCGATTTACGCTTTAGCGGTGTATAAACAAAAGCATATAGTACAATTGAAAATACGGATAATAATCCCGTATCAATATTAAGGCTGCCTAAAAGGTAGGTGCCCGCTATCCCCATAAATAAACCTAATACGAGCGCCTGGCCTGTGGTCATGTGTCCCGACGGTATCGGCCGGTCCATCGTCCGCTTCATCAGCTTATCAAGGTCCTTTTCAATAATTTCGTTAAAACAGTTTGCAGCCGCTGTTACTAAAAAGCCACCAACGATCAATTTGCCCCAGTTAAACCAGTTGATGTCTCCGTTAACTTTACTGCCGATCAGAAAAGAAATGGACGCGGAGAAAACTACTAAAAAGGTTAGTCGCAGCTTTATCAGTTTCGAAAAATCGCTCCATTTCATCTGTTGGCCTCCTGGTTCTTTACTGATGTATACAAATTCAGCATCAGGTAAAACTGGGCACCGAATATAAGGCTGGCCAGTAAAATATGTATTGCCTGTGCAAACGGTGGCAGCGCCCAATAGGATAACAAGATTCCTGTACCCATTTGCAGCATGATCACCAGGAATATAATGCTCATTACCTGTTGTTGATTGGAATGCCTGCTAAATCCGTTACGAATGAGCAAAAACAGTACAATGTTTGCCAGTAATACTAATATAGCGATGTCGCGATGCTGAACAAATATCGCTCCTGCGTTACTGATCCATGCTTCGCGGTAACCGCCCTGTAAATGCGTTGATACTGCGTCTATCTTTTCTCTTACTTCAGTTCCAAAAACAATTTGAACTGTTGATATAACCAGGGTAAGCACCATTACTACGTGTGTGATCGGGCTCGAATCCAACTTGTGCTTGCCATGAGTTTTAGCCATATGATAGCAGCCTATGAGTATAGCCAGGATAGCTAACGCAATCAACATGTGCAGCGTTACAATACCTGATACGAGGTTGGTGGATACTACGATGGACCCTAGCCACGCCTGGAAACCTACCAGCAGAATATTTAGAATACTTAAAAATGGTATAAGTTTGTTTTCGCTGCCGTAACTGAATGAAAAAATAGCTACCAGTACCAACAATAAACCAGAGATTGCACCAATAAGGCGGTTGATATATTCCGTCCATGTTTTGGCGGCGTTAAATTCTTCTGGCAGTAATATTGATTTGTCTTCCCTAATCCGGCGTGCAAGGTCGCCGTACCCAAAAAGATCAAGTGTTTTGGCGAATTTTTGATTTTTCTCCGACCGTTCAGCAACGTATTTCTGCTTATAATCTTTTGGAAGTTCGTTGATGGAGGTAGGAGGCACGTATTGTCCGAAACATTTTGGCCAATCAGGACATCCCATTCCAGACCCTGTACTACGAACTACTGCGCCTGCAAGAATAAGTATAAAGAGCAGTACTATAGTAACTAGGCTGTATTTCTGGAACCTGACTTTTGACGCGAATGTCTTCATTTATAATTAAAGCAAAAACCGATTGTTAGTTTTAAGCCGAACGTTGCTAACTAAATAATCAAACTGAAAGGCAAGCAACCTTTCAACCGGCATAAAAGTGGTATTAAAACAAATCCTGAGTCTTAAGCCAAAGACATACACAAATCTTTTGGCTCAAGACTCAGGACTAAAAACTTCGGACTTATTTTACTTCTTCGTTAGCTTTTTGTGTACTTGTCCACTTATTGAATTCTTCCAACCCTTCAGGATTGTCTTCAAAATCATGAGGCATATTTGAACTCATGGTTTGTGAAAAAGGAACGTTTTGCGGAATGAAATCTTCTTCATGTCCAGGCTTGCTATAATCATATGGCCAGCGGTAAACAGTCGGTAATTCACCAATCCAGTTGCCGTGTATATGTTCGATAGGGGCGGTCCATTCCAAAGTGTTTGCATTCCAAGGGTTTTGAACGGTTTTCTTACCCCAAAATATAGAATATACAAAGTTGATAATAAATGCAACCTGTGCAAAGCCTGACATAATAGCTGCCCATGTAATAAACGTATTTACATTAAGCCAGTGATCCCATTGGTGAAACTCAGTTATGGCGTAGTAGCGACGTGGAACTCCCTCAAGACCCATAAAGTGCATCGGAAAAAATACCAGGTAGGCACCTACAAAAGTTACCCAGACATGCAGGTATCCTAAACGATCGTCCATCATGCGGCGGAACATTTTAGGGAACCAATGGTACACACCAGCAAGCATACCGAAAATTGCCGCAGAGCCCATTACAAGGTGGAAGTGGGCAACCACGAAATAAGTATCGTGCAAGTTGATGTCCAAAGCAGCGTTACCCAGGAATATACCGGTTAAACCGCCAGAGATAAAGAAAGAAACCATACCGATTGCAAACAGCATGGCGGGAGTGAAGCGGATATTACCACGCCATAGCGTAGCAAGCCAGTTAAATGTTTTTACTGCCGATGGCACCGCAATGATGAGCGTGGTGATCATAAATACACCGCCAAGGAATGGGTTCATCCCGGTTACAAACATGTGGTGACCCCAAACGATAAACGATAGCACGGTGATACCAATAAGCGAATAAACCATAGCATGGTAACCGAAAATAGGTTTACGTGAATTTACCGACATTACCTCAGATGAGATCCCCATCGCAGGCATAATGATAATGTAAACTTCAGGGTGGCCAAGGAACCAGAATAAGTGTTGGAATAATATAGGGCTGCCGCCTTCAAATGGCATTACTTTTCCGTTCAAAACAATATCCGAAAGGTAAAAGCTTGTACCGAAACTTCTGTCAAATATCAACAAAACAACGCCCGCAACTAATACAGGGAATGCAAGTACGCCTAATACTGCTGTAAGGAATAATGCCCAAACAGTTAATGGCATTTTCCAGAGGTCCATGCCTTTAGTACGCATATTTAATACCGTACTTACGTAATTGATACCGCCCATTAATGATGAGGCAATAAAGCAAACCATACTGATGAGCCATAAAGTCATACCTTCAGCCGAACCCGGCATGGCCGTAGGTAAAGCCGATAAAGGCGGGTAAATGGTCCAGCCACCGCTGGCGGGCCCTTTTTCGACGAAAAATGCAGAAACCATGATGATACTTGCTATAAGGAAGAACCAATAGGATAGCATATTTACAAAAGGAGAAGCCATATCACGGGCTCCTATCTGAAGAGGAATCAATAAGTTCGCAAAAGTTCCGCTTAAGCCTGCTGTCAACACAAAGAATACCATGATAGTACCGTGTATAGTAACCAGCGACATATAAAAATCAGGGCTTAAACGTCCGCCTGGTGCGAAACGGCCCAATAACGTTTCCAGTAAAGGGAATGATTTATCCGGATAGGCTAACTGTATCCTGAATAACAGAGATAACAACATACCGATAAATGCCATCGTGATCCCGGTGATCAGGAATTGTTTGGCAATCATTTTATGATCCTGACTAAATACATAAGTATTCAGAAAAGTGGCTTTATGATGGTGTTCGTGTCCTTCTTCGTGATGTACCAAGCCGTGATCGTGAACTGCTAATGTTGACATACTCGCTAATCTTATATTAATTATTTAACGCTAACTTGTTTGATGATAATGCGCCGGCCGATGATTTTGCGGCAGCTACTTTTAATTGTTGTTTTAACTGATCAGTTAAATATGGTTTTTGTTTTGCAATCCAGTCCTGGTATTCAGATTCTGAAACTACACGTACCACCTTTTGCATATTGTAGTGGATGCCACCGCATATCTTATTGCAATACAGCAGGTATTCAAATTTGGGGTTATTAGTTTCAGAGCGCATTTGATCTGTAGTAACAGTTGGTACAAACTTAAAATAAGTAGGCAATCCTGGTACCGCGTTTTGTTGTAACCTGAAGTGCGGCATAAAAACGCTGTGGATCACATCCTGCGCATGAATATTTAACCTGATTGATTTATTTACAGGCAATACCAGTGTATCAGCCTGCAGGTCGTCATAGCTGTTCCGGTCTTTATAGTCTATGCCTAGTTTGTTAAGGCCTGTTGTAAGTCTGTAGTCTAATTGACCTAGTTTACCGTCCGGACCTGGATAACGTAATTCCCAGGCAAACTGGTGGCCGGTAACGTCGATATTAATGTCACCTTTCATATTGGTGCTATTTTCAACACTTTGCCAGGTAAAGAAACCAAATACTACCAGCACGGTTAAAACAATAGCAGGTATAATGGTCCAAACCTTTTCAATGGTATTGTTGTGCGGCAGGAAGTATGCTTTACGTTTGTCTGAAGCGCGGTAATAGAATAAAAATCCGAATAAAAGCACCTGTGTAATTACAAATACTATAAGCGTAAGTGCACTGGTCAGGTTAAACATACTGTCAATATCAACACCGTGGGCCGATGCTGATTTGGGCAAAGTCATACTGCCTTGCACAGTTAGTGACCAATATGCACCGTACAAACCAGCGATCAGGAACACCAGGCATAAAATAGCCATAAAACTATTCCAGTTGATTGGTTTCTTTCCCTGCATTGTAAGGGTTAGATCATAAACCTTTAATATTTTACCGAGGATGGCTATACAGAAACAGGCTACCAGGGCAAGGAGTACATAATAGAGCACGCCAGTCCACATTCCGCTGCTGGCCATTGTATCAGGTGTTCCTGCCGTTGTTGTGCCCTGCGCTACTGCTTGTGCCATTAGCTGATGCGACCCGAAAAGCATGGTTGCCGCAAAAAGTAAAAGCGCTTTTTTAGAAGTTAATAGTTTTTTGAATCCCATCTTATTTTATGTTTGGTATTCTTTTATTTTGGTGCAAATTTATTAATTATTATATGTGATGATGGAGGCTCTCGTCCAGCAACGGGTGTTTTTTTGGTATCAGCGAATTAAATTTACTTAATGAATTCAGCATAGTAAAGATAAATAAACCTGCAAAACCTAAAAATATAGTGATCTCTGGCCAGCTGATCTCGGTATACCAGTTTGACTGCGGGCCAACAGCGCCTGGCATAATCATTTGCCAGTAATCAAGCCAGTGACCACAGATCAGGATGATACAAGCCGCTTTTAATACCGGCACCAGGCGTTTTGAATCGCGTTTCATTAATAACAGCAATGGCGTAAGGAAATTGATAATGATATTTAACCAGAACCATCCTATAAACTCAGGCCGCCACCTACTGTAAAAATAAGCCGACTCTTCCGGAATATTGGCATACCAGGTTAGCAGGAACTGTGCAAACCACAAGTATGTCCAGAATACAGAGAAACCAAACATTAGCTGGCCTAAATTGTGAAGATGATCTTCGGTAACCCATTCAAGGTAACCATTTTGGCGTAAAATAATAATGGTTAATGTAATTACTGACAAACCGCCAACCCATAATGCTGCAAAATTGTACCAGCCAAACATAGTTGAAAACCAGTGAGCCTCTAATGACATGATAGTATCAAAGGCAAATAGCGGAACGGTAAAACCGAATATCACCAGAAAAATAACCGAAACTTTAAAGCTTTTGTTGTAGTTAAACATTCCGCCCAAAGCATCTTCATTATTGGAATATTTTACCAGCAATGCACCTAATCCTGAATAACAAACCAGGTATAAAGCGATACGGATAAGAAAAAACGGTACATTCAAATAACCCGATTTTGCTTTTATAACGGCATCATAATTTGGATCGCCAAAGGTAGTTACACCTTTTACTGCCCAAAGTTTATATAGAAAGGGAATAGTTGATTGTTTGCCGTACTCGTTTAGGCCGGTATGGGTCATAAAAATGCCCAGAAAGATAACTGCAAACAATATAACCGCTGCTATTGGCAGTGTTTTAGCAAATGCCTGTGGAATCCTCAGGATGGCAGCTGACCAGCCAGCCTGGGCTACATACTGTACAGCCAGGAAAAATACGCCGCAGGTACAAACGCAAGCAAAATAATAGGACATCAGCAGCAGGTTAGCAAATGTACGTTCGCCGCCGCCTGTTAAAAAACCGATTGCTATTCCAATTACGCCAATAGCCATCAATACAAGGCTCCAGGTTTTGGCATTGCCTTGAAATTGAAATCGTTCGTCGAAACTATGAGAAGTCTTCATTTAAAAAATCAGCTTATAAAGTTTGTAAATGGTGAACATACATAATTACTTTCCATCTTTCGGTTGGGTCAAGCTGTGAAGCATATGAACCCATAGCGTTTACACCATAAGTAATAGTATGATAAATTTTGCCGTCAGTAAGGTCTTTCATATTGCCACCGCGTGATGATACACCAGTTGAATACGATGGAGGAGCGGAGAAGCCGTGAGCAACCACCAAACCATCACCATTGCCGCTTACCCCATGGCATGGTGCGCAATAGGAAGTAAATAATAATTTACCTTCAGCATAATTTGCCTGTGTTTGCGGCAACGTGCTTTTTACTTCGAGGCCGGCTTTTTCATAACCATCCTTTGAATTTGGATAATCAAAACGTACGAAACCTATAGGCGTTGTCCCTGCAGGGGGAACCTGCGCGGTTTTGCCATCCTTAAAATTATCATTTATCTGGTCCGGATCATAGGCAAGGTGTTCGTACATATTGGGAGCGTATTCCCAGCCAGTACTTCTTTTATCCTTGCACGATGAAATAGCTATCGTAGCAGTGATAGCAACAGCTATTGTGCCCAATATTTTTATTTTATTCATAGCTAACATATTTTCTGTCGTTATGCTTTACTTCAACAGCTCCTGCTTCTTTTAAAATTTTAGTTATATCGTCGTGTGGTGTATTTCCTTTTGCGTCAATAGCAATCACAAACCTGTCATCTGTTGCACGCAGGTCCATAACCCTTGGTGTACGGCCTGGAAAAAGATGCGTTGCAAAAAAGAAGGTAAGGGTCATACCAAAAGCCGTAAACAATACGGTCCATTCGAAAGTGATGGGAACAAAATCGGGTATTGCAAATGCTGGCTTACCACCAATGTTCATCGGCCAGTCATGCACCAGCATATAGTAAGCAATGCTGAAGATGGTTGTACCGCCCAGGCAGCCAAACATAAAAGCTGCGAAACCTAAACGGGAATCCTTAATGCCGAGTTTCTTTTCGATACCGTGAATCGGCATCGGGGTGAAAACATCATAAATTGGCACACTATTCTTTTGTAACAGATCTATCCCGTGCATCATTTCATCGGGGTCTGCAAAAAGGCCTAAAATATATTTGGTACTGCTCATTTTTTTGCTTTTTGGTAATCAGAAATCTCAACGCTGTCAAATTTCACCAATGATTCTTTATAAAATTCTACCTGCTCTTCGTCCAGGTCGCCGTGTGCCATTAATTTTTTCTTGGCCTGCTCACTTGAACTCTTCAGGATCAGTTTTACTTCGGCCATTGCTATTGAAGGCAATACCCTGATAAATAAAAGGAACATCGTGAAGAACAATCCTATCGAACCGATAAAAATACTCATGTCAACCCATGTTGGATAAAACATTGCCCAGCTTGATGGAACAAAGTCACGGTGCAGGGAAACAACGATAATCACAAACCTTTCAAACCACATACCGATGTTCACCACGATAGATAATACCCAAGCAATAGGGATATTCCTGCGGATGGATTTGAACCACATTAGTTGGGTCATCAGCACGTTACATCCGTACATCATGCAACCCGCCCACCAGTATGGTCCGATGAACCTGTTAAGGAAGGTATATTGTTCGTATTCGCCACCTGAGTAAAAGGCGATAAAGAATTCTGTTAAATAAGCAACGCCAACGATCGAGCCTGTTAAAAGGATGATCTTGTTCATCGCCTCAATATGGAACATAGTGATATAATTCTCCAGTCCTAATACTTTACGGGTAACCAATAATAGCGTCTGTACCATCGCGAAGCCTGAGAAAATCGCCCCGGCAACGAAATAGGGAGGGAAGATAGTGGTATGCCATCCCGGTTCAAGCGAGGTAGCAAAGTCCATAGATACAATAGTGTGTACCGAAAGTACCAGTGGCGTAGAAATACCAGCAAGGATCAAACAAACTGTTTCAAAACGCTGCCATGTTTTTACCGATCCGGTCCATCCAAATGAACAGAAAGAATAAATTTTGCGGCGTAAACCTGTAGCACGGTCGCGGATAGTAGCTAAATCGGGCAACAAACCTGTATACCAGAATACCAATGATACAGAGAAGTAAGTTGAGATCGCGAATACGTCCCAGATCAGCGGTGAGTTAAAGTTAACCCAAAGTGTATAGGTATTTGGTAGTGGTAACGAATAAACAAACATCCATGGGCGGCCCATGTGACAAACGATGTACGAGGCTGCGCAGATTACAGCGAAAATAGTCATCGCTTCAGCAGAGCGATTGATGGAGTTGCGCCAGTTTTGACGGAACAGCAACAAGATGGCCGAAATAAGCGTACCGGCGTGACCAATACCTACCCACCAAACGAAACCTGTAATATCCCAGGCCCATCCAACTGTTTTGTTAAGTCCCCACTCGCCTATACCGTACCAAAAGGTCCAGCTAACAGAAAATAACCAAAGGCAAGCCCCTAAAACAGCCACCACAAAGCCTATCCACCAGGCTTTGCCCGGCATATTTTCTACTGGGCGAAGAACATCGTTAGTAATTTGGGCATAGGTGATGTCTTTGCCTGTAATTAACGGTTCTCTTATTATTGATTCACTATGAGATGCCATATTTTATAATCTCTCTTGTAATTAATTAAGCTTCTAATTCAGATATATTTCTAACTTTTACCTGGTATCCAACTCCTGGCTGTACACCCAACTCTTCCAGCACGTAATAAGTCCTCTCGCTCTTTAACGCTTTTGAAACTTCTGATTCAGGATCATTTCCGTCACCAAATACGATCGCATTTGCAGGGCATGTTTGTTGGCAGGCAACTTTTACGTCACCATCTTTAAGCGGGCGTTTTTCAATCTTAGCCTTTAATTTACCTGCCTGGATGCGCTGGATACACATGGAGCATTTTTCCATCACACCGCGGAAACGGGTAGTAACATCAGGGTTAAGTACCAGTTGGGTATGATCACCCTGTAAGTAGTTCTCAAAACGGGCATCGTTCCAGTAGTTAAACCAGTTGAAGCGACGAACTTTATAAGGGCAGTTGTTAGCACAGTAACGGGTACCTATACAACGGTTATACGCCATGTGGTTTAAACCTTCGGATGAGTGTACGGTAGCTAATACCGGGCACACAGTTTCGCAAGGTGCATGATCGCAATGTTGGCAAAGCATTGGCTGGTAAACCACCTTTACGTGATCCAGATCGTCAAGTTTGGCAATCTCGTGTTCACGGGTTGTACCACCATTGTCGCCATTGTCATTAAAGCTGTAATAGCGGTCGATACGGATCCAGTGCATTTCGCGGCGACGTCTAACTTCGTCTTTACCAACAACAGGTACGTTATTTTCAGCACTGCAGGCAACCACGCATGCACCGCAACCGGTACAAGCGTTAAGGTCGATGGCCATTACCCAGTTATAAGTAGGGTGCTCGTAATTGTCCCACAGGTTGTATACTTTATGATCTTCTTCTTTACCGGTACGTGCACCCGGATTTTTAAGGTATTCAGTAAAGGTTGCTTCTTTGATAATGCTGTTACGCCCTTCAATAGAGTGGTGCGTTTGTGTTTGTGCCAGCGGCGAATTTGTACCGGTAGCTGTTAGAGCGGCAACAACGCTTGCTTGCAGCGTGTTATTACGCAGGGTATGGAAAGGAAATGCGTTTTTACCTACGTTGTCGCCAACCGGACCGGCAATGGTACGACCGTAGCCAACAGCTACTGATACAGTGCCTTGTGCCTGCCCTGGTTGTGATATTACAGGTACACTTATTGAATAACCGTTTGCGTCAATTTTAACTACATCACCGTCTTGCCAGCCCCATTTCTTCATGTCAGCAGGGGATACGTTAGCGTAATTATCCCAGGTTGTTTTGCTAACCGGGTCGGGCAATTCCTGCAACCATGGGTTGTTGGCCCTTTTACCATCGCGCATGGATACTTTTTGGTAAAGCTGCAATTCAACTTTGCTGCCATCGGCGGTAAGTTCTTTGCTGTGATCCAGTATTTTTTGTGCAACGCTGTCTAATCCGTACGAGAAAGAGTAGCTGCCTGCGGCGATAGGCGCGGTTTGTACAAAACCGGTTTGTAATAATTTTTCCCAACCTGCCTGTCCGGATAACCCGCCTTTTGCAAGAAGCGATTTATCCCAGGTGTTGCGTACATAGGTATAATAATCTTTTACTGTGCTTCCAGACCAAACCATCAGGCTATGTTCGGCCTGGCGGGTATCATAAACAGGGTTTATGGTTGGTTGTAAAATAGTATAGTAGCCTTCCAATGCACTATCATCACCCCATGATTCAAGGTAATGATGGTTTGGAGCAATAATGTTACAAAGTGCAGCAGTTTCCTCGTTTTTATCAGAGAAAGATACTTTTAAGCGCACTTTTTTCAAACCGGTTACAACATCGGCACTTTTATAATAATCATAAACCGGGTTGGCATTCAGGAAAAATACTGCGCCAACATCGCCGCTGTTCATTTCACTAACAAATTCCGCAAATTCTGCGTCGTTGCCTGCAAATTGTTTTGACGGATTGTCCAGGTCGATGGTCTTGCCATAGCTTCCTAACAGGGAGTTGATGGCGTTAACCAAAATCTGGGTAGCTACATCATTTGAACCTGCAACCACCAACGCTTTACCTTTAGCTTGCAGTAATTCTTTTGCAACAAGTGTTAAAGCTTTATCCGCAATTGGATTGTTTGTTAGTTTCTGGCTGCCAGGTAAAGTAGTGCCCGAAATAGCATTGTATAAATTAAGCAGCGCAACACCTTCTTCGGATGGTTTTATCGGGATACGAACGTCAGCATTGGTGCCTGTTACGCTCATCGAGGTTTCAAACTGGATGTGACGCGACATTTTTTTAGCCTCGAGCGACTTGTTGTTCCTGTTTTGTACATACTGCCTGATGAATTCAACAGGCGAGATCCATGTACCCAAAAAGTCGGCGCCAAAGCTTACAATTACATCTGCTTTATCAAAGTTATAATGAGGCAACACCGCTTTGCCGAAGCTATTCTGGTTACCCTGGATAATGCCGGTATAGGATACCGCATCATAATTAATGTGTTTTGCAGTTGGATAGGCCGTCAGGAAATCAGCAATTACTGCCAGTGAGGATGGGCTTGTAATTGTCGATGTGATCAGGCGGATTTTTTTACCAGATGCTTTAATAGCGTCAAGTTCGCTTTTAACAAAGTTATCGGTTTGTTCCCAGCCGTAATCGCCATTATCTTTTAATGGATTTTTTAAGCGGGTAACATCATAAAGGTCAAGTACAGACGCTTGTGCCCTTGCACTTAAACCGCCTTTCCCTATGATATCGTTAGGGTTACCTTCTATTTTAATCGGACGACCTTCGCGGGTTTTTACCAAAATAGCCTGGCCTTCTATAGTGGAGGCGTAGTAGTTGGCAATACCAGGGGTAACTTCCTCAGGTTTTATTAAATAGGGAATGGATTTATGAACAGGTACTTTTTGACAAGCTGCAAGTGTTACTGCACCTACGCCAAAGCCTACTGCTTTTAAAAAGTCGCGGCGCGGTGTTCTTCCTTCTAAACCGCCTCCTGTTAAAACATCTTCGATTGGAATAGGCTCCGCAAATTCGTGTTTGTTCAATTCAACAAATTCCGGGGTTTTGTTCAGCTCTTCTAAACCTTTCCAGTATTTTTTATTGCTATCCATTTAAGCTAAATAAACTGTAATGATAAGTTTTAATCAAATTATTAATAGTGGCATTTGCCGCACTCGATACCGCCCATGGCAGCCTCAGTTACCGGTTTTCCAGCTTTAATCAAATCGTGCACTGCTTCCATTTTCTCATAGTATGCATTGCCTTTCATATTTACGTTGGTACGTTTGTGGCATTGTATACACCATTTCATTGTTAATGGCGAATATTGGTAAACTTCTGGCATTTCCTGAACCCGGCCGTGGCAGGTTTGGCATTTTAAGCCGCCAACCTTTACGTGCTGTGAGTGGTTGAAGTAAGCGAAGTCAGGCAGGTTGTGGATACGGATCCATTGAATTGGCCTTGCCTTGGTGCTATCGTATTTAGTTGTTGCCGGGTCGTATCCCAATGCATCATAAATTTTTGCGATCTCAGGTGATGGAACTGTAGCACCTTTGCGGCGATCTATTAATTTATGACAGTTCATACAAACATTTAATGATGGTATGGACGCGTTTTTTGATTTGTATGCACCAGAGTGACAATATTGACAATCAATCTTCATTGCACCCGCATGCAGGTCGTGCGGGAATTTAATTGGTTGTACAGGTTGGTAACCCTGGTGAACGTTGGTAGTCCAAAGGGTAACCCATGTCCAGCTGCCAAGTGCCAATGTGCCGCACAGCAGTACGAAAAACACCAATTTTTTATTTTTGGCGAGTTTTTTGACAGTCGCCATACGGTCAACCGGGGCTGCTTCTGCAACGGGCTCGGCTATCATTAGCTCTTTGTTTTTTAGCAACAATCTCTCGAGTGTGCTAACCACCTTGTTTAAAACAAGGATGATTACAAAAGCTAGAACAATAACGCCGATCAGTGCGAAGATCACCATCTGGCTTGGGCCCGATTCTGCAGCAGGTCCTCCAACGGCAGCTTTCGGTGCGGTTTGCATGGCTTTGTATGTGGTGCGCACATAGGTTATAAGGCCTGCTACATCTGCGTCAGATAATTCGGCAAACACGGTCATGCCGGCCTGGTTATACTGGTTGTAAATGGCTAAGGCCTTCCGATCCTTTGCTGTAATCAAAGCCTGGTTGTTCTGGATCCACTTGGTCAGGAACTTGTCATCAGTTTCCGTATCAAGCTGTGGGCCTAACGCAGGGCCGATCACCCTTCTGTCAATAGCGTGGCAGGTGGTACATTTGGCTTTAAATATGGTTTCGCCCTTAGCGGCGTCTCCCTGCGCAAAAGCAGAGGTTCCTAAAAAAGCAAAACCGGCAACCACTAAAACCGACCTTGAAAATTGTTTAAAAAGTAATGAGAAACTCCTCATAAAGTGTATTTATACTAAATAATTTTCTATATTAATGATTGTAATTCACGCGGAGATGTATGATATATCCGAATTTTTCAGTCACAAAAGTAAAATTTATTACAGTATCACTGACAAACAAATGACAGCAATATCTAATTTATAATAATTCTAAATAATATTATTGTGCTGGTTAAATTTGTTTATAACGACGCTAATTTAAAGAATTATAGAATTAAATGTATAAAATTAGATATGCCTGAATTTAGTGCGAAAAATGATGTTCGTCACATGTGTAAAAAAACATCCGGATTGGCATAGAATTTGGCGTTTTAACCCTTGTTTTATTTTAGAAAGGCGAAATGGACCGACTATGGTTTGTAATCTTCGTAAAACCGGCACCTTTTAACCTGGGCCCCGGTTAAGGTTGGAGTTAAATCCAATATAAGCAGATTTATTATAAATTTACCTCCCAATAGTTAAGCAACCTGACTCTTGTCAATCAAACAATTACAAAATTTTCATCATTGCAACTACAATATGGGCGCCCGTCTATGCCGTATAAGGTATATAATTTGATTAATTAGAAACTATTTAGTGCCGCTGTTTACATGCGGAAGAATATCATAAACAGTTTTTTAAACTAAAGAAAATGGGGACCTTCTAATTATTTATAAAGCATATGAAAAAACTTTTTAGCTTGTTTGTTTTCCTGAGTTTTTGTAGCCAGGCCTTTTCGCAGACGGTGGTAGTTACTGATGATGCATCGTATAATACCGGTAATTCATCTTCGGTATTAGACGTCAAATCTGTTTTAAAAGGTTTTTTAGCTCCGAGGATGACCCAGGTGCAGCGCATTGCTATCGCTACGCCTGCAGATGGCTTACTGGTTTACCAAACCGATGCTACAAAGGGATTTTATTACTATAACGGCACAATTACTGCATGGGTACTGCTAACAGCCAGTGCCGGCACCAATTGGAGTTTAGCCGGCAACGGCGGGACAAACTCAAGCAGTAATTTTTTAGGGACAACTGATAACACCACCTTTAAAGTGCGCACAAATAACACACAGCGCATTTTAGTCGATAGCTTAGGTAGTATAGCAGTTGGCACCGCCCCTGTATTTACAGCTGGCGCGCCCCGCGAGAAATTCCTGGTAGACGCTGGTTCTTCCTCCAGTCCTACTACCTCCTACAATGTGATTTGCGGTAAAGGCTATATTGACAATTACCTTCAATTAAATATCCAAAACAGGGCCGCTACCAGCAGCGCGAGTTCGGATGTGGTGGCCAGTAATGACGCCGCCACGGAATTAGTGAATTATGTGGATTTCGGCATCAACTCAAGCGGATACACCGGAACTGGCGTGATTGGCGGAGCAAGTAATGGCTATCTATATTCCACGGGTAACGATTTCTCTATCGGTAATGGCACCTCGGGTAAAAACTTAATATTTTTCACTGGGGGCGTTGGCGCCAACGAACGTATACGTATTGACGGCAGCGGAAATGTCGGGGTTGCAACCGCCAGCCCCGCAGCAAAACTGGATGTTGGTGGCACGTACAAACTTGGTACCTCAGGCACAGTGCTGACCAATATGATCAAAACCAGTTTTACATTTACTGATAATTCTGGCTTTATCTATACTTCGCCAACAGAAGTGGAAACTGTCACTGTAACCGGTGCCAATGTTAACGCAACAGTGATTGTTAATCCAAGAACGGCATTACCAAATTCCGTTTCTATGGCCTGGGCACGGGTAGTTAGTAGCAATACTGTGGCGATTGGTTTTGTAAATGCTGATGCTGCTGCACATCCTCTTGGTACTATTACTTTTGATGTGACAGTGATCCAATAGTAATAAAAATATGAGAATGAAAAATCACCCCCCTAAAACGATCAACGTTTACCTAACGCTTGACCAGCTTGTGATACAAGGTTATTTTAATCCTCACGATCCGGCGCCAATTTACAAACGCCAGTTGAGCCGTCAGTTTGAGCTTTATATAATGGAAACAGTTGCTTTGTTTAAAAGATACGATGTCATCTTCTACAAATTTAAGTACGTAAACGAGATAGACAAACAATATGCTGAACCCCTGATGTACGCTATCCGGCGCCATTTTACCGAGTTGAAAGAGGATAGAATAAAGACCTTTAAAGAATACAAACGCCGCAATATCATGATGCTTGCCGCAGGTATCCTGATTGTAACGCTGTTCCATATCCTGATACCAATGGTGTTGACTTCGGATAAGGGCATCAGTTCGGCGGTTAGTAATAGTATTGATATTTTTTCATGGGTCATATTATGGCATCCTATTGATGAACTTGTTTTTAACTGGAACCCAAACCTGGTTAAAATCAACGTGTTTAACAAATTGGCAACTGCAGAATTAATAATTATTGAAAATGAAAAGAAGGCTACTGTTGACAATAGCACTCTCAGGGTTGTCGCTTAAAGGGTTTAACCAGTCGAACGGCACCTGCGAACAATACTATTATGTAGGTAAAAACACACCTTCTTACTGGGTTCCAACCTTAAGTTATTGTACACCCGGTAATTGGTATATCGAGGCCCGGGGTAATTATGAAGCCATCAATTCAGGTTCTTTATACTTCGGGAAAACTTTTAAGAAAGAGGCGTTGATGTCTTATTCGGTCACTCCGATGGCCGGGCTTGTTATTGGAAAGTTTAATGGAGGCTCTGTTGGCGCAAATATTACGCTGGACTATAAAAAATTATCGTTCTCATCGCAATCACAATACACGTTTTCAATAGAAAACCAGGCTGGAAATTTTACGTATAGCTGGTCTGATCTAACTTATCAACTAAAAGTTTGGGTGGCTGCCGGTGTGTCTTTACAGCAAACCGGAGGGTTGCTTGAAAAAGGCATATTAGTAAGATACATATATAAAAACTTTAGCATCCCGCTTTATGTTTTTAATCCTGCAACAAGTGCAAGGCACTTTGTGCTGGGTTTAGATATAGAATGGGGCAATTAATAGATAAAAATGGGTTAGCTACATGCCAAAAAAGCCAATAAATTTTAATTAACAATCATGGTTACAGATCATCAGCTTTTTATAAATATCGGAAATATTTCCCTTATTGCTTTTTATTCACCAGGGTGGTTTTACCTGGTAATTCTTTTTGTTGCATTTGTATTTGGATATTTCTACCACCGGTCAAAAATAAACAAGTCATTAAACCAGATGGCTGAACTGCAAAGTGCACTTCATCAAAGTGCTGAATTGCTTACTTATGCCCGGCGGAATGAACAAATCGCCCGCGGAGATGCCCGGAACGCCAATACTAATAAAAGCCTTCTTTTATCACAAATAAGCCATGACATACGTACCCCCATGACTACATTAATGGGTATGGCGTCGCTGCTCACCGAAACTACACTTACCTCCGAGCAGCATGAATATGCTTCAGCCATCCTGCTTTCCGGTGAAAGTTTGCTCGGGCTGATCAATGATATATTAATGAAAGATATACTAGAGTATTCAAAGGTGGACACAGGGAAAGAGCTTGATGTTAAAGAATTTAATCTGCGAAACAGCATTGAAGAAGTGTTTGATGTTTTTGCTGTTACGGCAGCACATGCGGGTTTGGATCTGGTTTATCGGATCGGAAAGACAGTACCCGTTCAACTTGTTGGCGACAATCAGCGCTTTCGGCAGATATTGATGAACCTGGTAGAAAATGCCATCAGATTCACACAAAGAGGAGAGATATATATCGGCGTTCAATTTCTTGAAGCTGTTGAAGATAATCATGTAAAACTGATGATCGAAGTTAAAGATAGCGGCATCGGTATTTCAGAGGCTAAAATCCGGGAACTGTCAAGAGTGTTAATGCAAACAGCGCCGGTACTAAAAACTGGAGGTGCCACTGGCGTAGGATTGATCATTTGTAAAAACCTTGTGATGCTGATGGGGGGTACCATTGCGGTTGACAGTGTAGAAAATGAAGGTGCGGCTTTTCATTTCACACTGCCGTTTCGAACAAATATACAGCCCTTATTACCTACAATCAGCAACGATATTAAAAGAAAGAAAGTATTGATAATTGACGATAATGCCACCGTAAGGGATATGCTCAGAAACAGGTTCGAGGCGTGGCTTTTGACAGTATCCGAGGCCGGCTCCGGCAAAAATGCCCTGGAAATATTATCAGACAAGCCGGATTTAGATTTAATAATTACCGATCTGCAAATGCCGGAGATGGACGGTATCACACTGACTCAATCAATAAAAAAATTGTACCCACACACCCCCATTATGCTTTTGAACAACACTGGCGATGAGGGCTATAAAAAACACCCGGAACTTTTTAGTTCAGTTATAAATAAACCCATCAGGCGGCATATTTTGAAAGAACAAGTTATTTCACTGATCAGGCAAACCGGGGAAAATGCTTTAACCAGTGATCATAGCAATAAGCAAAAACTCTCTGTCGATTTTGCAAAACAGTACCCATTAAAAATCCTGGTAGCCGATGATGTTGTGATGAACCAAAAAATAGTTGGCAAGATTTTAAATAAGCTTGGTTACGAACCTAAAATGACCAACAATGGTAAAGAGGTGCTGGAAGAAGTAAGTAACAATTATTATGATGTGATACTTATGGACGTCCAAATGCCCGAAATGGATGGGCTTGAGGCCACTAAAATGATCCGTGTTTGTTTGAGTAATCAACCGGTTATAATTGCCATGACGGCTAATACTTTGCAAGGCGACCGTGAAGAATGCCTGAGGGCCGGAATGGACGATTATATTGCTAAACCCGTAAATCTTACAGAGCTTGTAAACTTACTTGAAAAATGGAGCCTGCACAGCAATACAGAGGTGTAACTTTTAAAAATTAAGGCAATGAAAACTAAAAATAGCGTCATAACATTAATCCAGGGATTGATGCTCCTGCCGTCATTCCTAATGGGGCAAGGCATAATAACTTCGTCAAATGCTTATGTAATTGCCAACAGTTGCTACGTTGTGGTATCAGGAAATGTGGCTAACTCGGGCACTTTAAACTTGCAATCCGGAAACTTCACGATGTCGGGCAATTATACCAATAGCGGCACTTACACACAGGGCACCGCGAACATGGTTTTTAACGGCAGCAACCAGGTGCTTACAGATAACGGCTTCGGAACAATGTTTACCAATGTGTTTTTTAGCGGAAACGGCGGTTCGGGAAATCCGGCCGTTATGAGCTCGGGTAATTTTTCTGTTTCAAGCCAGGGTGTACTAACTATGGTTAATTCAACGTCTTTAAATGCGAATGGCAATTTAACATTGAATTCGGATGCAACCAGTTCAGCAACAGTTGCAGCTATTCCTTCAGGGTCAACAATTACCAACAGTGTAAACGTACAACGTTATATCACCGGCGGGGCTGGTTACCGGGGTTACCGTTTAATATCCTCACCAGTGTATTCGGCCACCGTTAGTTCAAATAATGTTTTCAGCATCAATTACCTCACTTCTTCCGTATTTCTGACCGGCAGTTCGGGTGGCGGCTTTGATAAAACCGGCAACCCGACGCTATATTTATACCGCGAGGACCAGTTACCCTCTAACTCCTCGTTTACCAGCGGGAATTTTGAGGGGATAAGCGCGATCAATAATTCCCCTGCCTATAATTATTCAGTTAGCGGTGCAGGTACTTTTGGTGCTTTTTATCTTCCTGCCGGCAATGGGGTAATGTTTTTTTTCCGGGGGAACAGGGCTTCCGCTTCTTTAACAACCGAAACCACACCGGGCTATACCCCAGTAACCGTTACCACAACCACAACGGCAACTTTAAACCAGGGACAGGTAGTCGTGCACGACTGGTACACCCCTGCGTTAGCAAATTTAGGGTACACAAGCGCTACCGCAAATGCCGCTGTAAGAGGTTTTAATTTGGTTGGAAACCCATATGCAAGTTCCATTGATTGGGAGCAATATAATACCACCACCACAACATCTGGTATTTATGCTAATAACGTATCAAATACAATTTATGAGCTTAATCCGGCCACTAATAATTACGATGTTTATCAGGTGGGCGGCATCTTCACTAACCATGGCTCCAGAACGATAGCAAGCGGGCAGGGATTTTTTGTCTTGGCCACCAACAATTCCAGCCCAAAGCTTATTTTTAATGAAACCGCAAAATCATTAACCCAAAATACTGGCCTTAATCTTTTTATGACAACTAAGGGGGATATGACCACTTTGAATAAGGTGAATATAAACCCGCATTTACGCTTGCAGATGTCAATGGATTCGGTCAATTCGGATGATGTTTATATCGGCTTTGATGCTGGCGCATCTGCTCAATTTACGGCCGATTATGACGCCCCATACCGGCCGGGGAACGGCCAGGTAAGCCTGGGCAGTTATTCTGTCGACAGTGTTATGCTGGCGATAAACAAAATGCCTCTGCCAAAATTACAACAGAGAATCATTCCATTGTTTGTTACTGCAAAGGCATACGGTACTTATCGTTTGAACCTTACTGAAATTGCAGCTATACCCCAAATGTATGATATATGGCTGATGGATAAATTCAATAAGGATTCATTAGATATGCGCCACAATCCAACCTATGCTTTTGATATCACCACAGATACCAATAGTTATGGCAGCAAGCGTTTTCAATTGGTTATTCGCGAAAATCAGGCATTAATGGTGCACTTGCTAAATTTTACTGCAACCAAAGCACAAAACGGCGCACAGGCAGTTTGGGTAACCGAAAACGAACAAAACTACACCAACTTTACCGTTGAAAGAAGCACAGATGGTGGAAAAACGTTTCCGATTTTGGGAGGATATGCATCCAGCGCCCAGAGTACCTAGAGCTTTTTAGATAAAAATCCGGCGAATGGCGCAAACATGTACAGGTTAAAGTTAGAAGATATTAACGGAACTATTACCTGTTCAAACGTGGTTACTGTGATGTATGGCAACGGAGCAAGCCTGGTAAAAACTGGGATCACAGTTTATCCTAATCCCGCAAAAAACATCATGAATTTGAGTATAGCGACCGGATTTAACCCGGGCATCACCACTGCATCGATTGCTAACCCCGCGGCTGGTAAGTCCTACGATATCCAGATAGCCAATATTTTAGGATCAGCAATGGAGAAGACAACGATCAATCAGCTGAACTGGCAAACGGATGTAAGCGCACTTATGCCGGGTACTTATATCATCACTGTTACTAACAATAAAGACAAAAGCTTGGTTGGCAAGGCGAAATTTATAAAACTTTGAGTTGAAAATATACACGTTCTCCCAATAATAAGGTAAATAGGCGTTTGTGATTTACCCTGCCACCAGGTGGGGGACAGATGCTTTGCCCTTCTATATCAAATACCGTCTTCGTAACAATTTGATAACCAATTAGCCCCAAGGGTTACCTTTTGCCACTATCCGGTATCAATATAAAATCCAAAAAACATGAAGACAAAATTTTTAATCCCGCTTGCGGGGCTGGCATTCCTTTGCGCATGCAAAGGCAAATCGGGCAGTTATGAGACTTTGAATAACAGCATCAGCGCCGATACGCTTATGAAAGATTCGATTTCCGGGGCGAAACTGGTAAAAACCGCAGGCATCCATTTCAAAGTGAAAAATGTGCAGCAAACTGCTGAACACATAGCGGCGCTCACAACAGGTATTAACGGTATGGTGATCCATCACCAGATGGGTTCAACTGCCGAGCGCAGCCAGGATATCCGCATCAGCAATGATTCGGTTATGCGGGTAACAGCTTTTAACACCACCGCAGAAATGACGGTAAAGATACCTTCAACCAAACTGGATGAATTTTTGAACCAGGTAGGGCATTTGGGTATTTATGTGAATGACCGCAGCATGGATATCACCGATAAGTCGCTTGATTACCTCTCCGCGCAGCTAAAACTTAAAAATAGGGCCGAACTGGTAAGCCAGCAAAGGAAAGGAAAGATCATCATCAAAAAACCTGAGGATGTGTTGAATTTAAAGGATGATATGATTGACCAGCAGATCGGCAACCGGCAAATTGATGATGCTGTTAAAAACAGCATTGTTACCCTCAGTTTTTATCAAAGCAATACCATTAATAAAGAAGTAATTGCCAATGACGATCCGTCAGCATATAATCTTCCATTTTTCAGGCGCCTGGGCATGGCCGTTGAAAACGGCTGGGGAATATTCGTAGATGTTATTATAGGTATGGCTAATCTTTGGGTGTTTATATTGGCCGGAATAGGCGCCTGGGTGCTGCTCCGAAACTATCGGGGCAAAAAGATAATAAAACCAATTAAAAGCTGATCCAGTTATTTAGCATAAAATTCAATAAATAAATTCCTAACCCGGGTACCTTTTAATAGTTAAAGGTCTCCATAACCAATCCCTACAAATCATGAAAACAAAATTTTTGATCCCGCTTGCGGGGCTGGCATTGCTATGCGCATGCAAAGGCCAAAGTAGTTCATATGAATCCACTGATACGCTAAAAGCATCAGCAGATACAACATAAGAAGTATTGGGCGCAGCAAAAGTTATTCATAATGATACAATACAAAGTCATCCTAAAGTTGTGAAGACAGCCGAAATACGGTTCCAGGTAAAGAATGTGCGGCAAACAACGGAGCAAATTACGGCAATAACGGAAAATTATAACGGGCAGGTAATTCATCATGTGATGCGCTCAACGGCAGGGGATAGCGTCGACGTCCGAAAAAGTGACGACTCCATTATGCGGGTTACCCTCGTTAATTCAACGGCGGAGATGACCGTTAAGATCCCGCCGGCAAGCCTGAGCGATTTTATGAATAAGGTAGCTCAACTGGGTATCCGGGTGAATGATCAAAAAATGGAGGTGACGGATAAAACATTGGACTACCTTTCAACGCGGCTGAAACTTAAAAATCAAAACGAATTGGTGGCAGTGCAAAAGAAAGCAACGGGCAATAAAAAAGACCCTGATAATTTGCTGGCCTTTAAAAACAACATGGTCGATCAGCAAATAAACAACAGTAAGATTGATGATTCTGTAAAATTCAGCACAGTAACGCTCAGTTTTTATGAATCCAACGTAGTTAGCAAAAGGATGATGGCTGATAATAAACTTTCAGATTATCAGCAACCATTTTCAAGACGATTCGGCGCTTCATTTGAGACTGGCTGGAATGTATTTGTGGAGATATTGATCGGTATTTCCAACTTTTGGATACTGCTACCCCTGGGCTTTATAATTTGGCTGACGATCAGCTATTTTAAAAGAAAGGCGTTGGTTAAAGGTTGATCGGGGTGGCCAGGTGAGTGGTTAATGGAGTGACGATCAATAACTACTCACCTGATCAACTTATTCCAACTTAATCAACTAATTAAATTTTAACAATTCGGTAAACATTTATATTTTTGCCCAACCATAAAAAACAGCGAAAAATGAATACTACTGAAAACGCCAATTCCGAACGTCACTACATTACTATCGTCATTGCAATTATTATAGGCCTTTTGGGTGTGTATCTTCGTTTTGCCGATTTCCCTTACAATAATATTGTTGCCAATATTCTTTTAATAACCGGTGTGGGAATCGCTTTAAAAGGCGTTTTTGGAATACTTGAATAAGTCTTAAGTTCTAAGTCTTTAGTCTTCAGTCAAAAATCATTTTGGCTTATTGTTTCGTTATTTTTTGTGCTTTCTGCCGACTTTTGACTTAAGACTCCTGACTCAAGACTTCATTTCGGATGATAGTCCGATTCAGTTAATATCTTCTGGGCGTCATTATCCCCCATTAGTTGCTGTAAGGTAACATCCGGGTGCTTTTCCATATACCTTCGTACAATTTGCCAGCCTGTCCAAATGGCCAGTTTAGGTGCCGATTCATTTTTTTCGCCAAGCCCGGGGGTGAAAGGCGCCATGGAAATATATTTTTGAATTTTTTGGTAATCGCTTTCGTAAAGCAGGTTCTGGTCAATAAACCAGGCCCAAATCTTCGATTCAAACTGCTTGCACCACTTTAACTGTGCATCTGTATAACCAATTTTAAGGGTATCAGCGGCATCGGGCAATACCTGGTCCATAAAATACATGATCTTGCCGTTATAGATCATTTTCGACATCAATGTTTTGCTGCTGTCGCTTTCAGGGAACATGTCTTCGCGTGTTATAGCCTCAGTTAGCCGGGGGCAAATATTCTGTTCGTTAAAATTGCGGGACATATAGCGGGGCCATGCGGACGTTAACGCCGGGTAAAACCTTGAATTGCCGCCTAAGAATAAATCAAGCCCAATACCATATAAGCCATTGTCAGTAATAATGGGTGTCTCAAATCCCGAAACGAATGCATATACCGCCGGCAGTTTTTTTTCAGGGTAATAGTATTTGATATGTCTGAAAGCGTCTGTCAGTTCGGCCCCGGCTTTATCCAGGTTGGGGTATACTGAATCAATGTCATGTTTCAGGTCGTTATAATCTTTAGTAACAAAAACCTTGCGTAGCAAAGCAAAATAAGCAGTGTCGGTGGTGTTGATCTGGTTATCCTGTAATAGCGTTGCGATAAAATCGTGGTAAAATGGGCCGTATTTTTTTTGCAGGTAGGCCGCCTGCTGCGCCATAGGCTTGGTTTTCATGGCATCGAATTCTTTATCAAAACGTTCAATTTTTACATTTACCGGAATATTGCTTACATCAACCTTTTTATGGCCACAGGCGCTTAATAATACACCTGTTAAAAAAAATAGGTAAATTTGTTTTGTTTTGTTGAAAAGGATCATTTTTTATGCTTTCGGCAAAATTAATTTTTTATTTGCATTAAACACCCTAAACGCAGCATTTCAAACGTTAGTTTAGGACCTGTATAAAATCACTATTAATAATGAAGATCGCATTAGCACAGCTTAATTACCATATCGGCAACTTTGAATCAAACACTGCGAAAATTATTGATCATATCCGAATCGCGCGCGATAACGGCGCTGACCTCGTTGTTTTTGCTGAATTGTGCGTTTGTGGGTATCCATCACGCGATTTTTTAGAGTTTGATGAATTTATTGATCTGTGCGAAACCGCAGCCCAACAAATTGCTGCCGGGTGTGAGGATATTGCCTGTATTATAGGCCTGCCTACACCTAACAACAATAATGAAGGCAAAGAATTATATAACTCGGCTTATTTTATTGAAAACGGAAAAGTTAAGGCGGTTGCGCATAAGGCGCTGTTGCCTAACTATGATGTATTTGACGAATACCGATACTTTGAACCATCTACCGAATTTAGTTGTATTGACTTTAAAGGACACCGGATAGCCCTTACCATTTGCGAAGACCTTTGGAACGATATTGAAAACCCGCTTTACATTACGCGCCCAATGGATATCCTGATCCAGGAGCGGCCGGATGTAATGATCAATATCGCCGCGTCTCCCTTTGCTTATAACCATGACGAGGAGCGGATTGAAATTTTGAGCGATAACGCTAAGAGATACCAGCTGCCTTTGTTATATGTGAACAATATTGGCGCACAAACTGAATTGATATTTGATGGTGGCTCGCTTGTTTTTGATGATGCAGGTGAGCTTATCGACGAGATGCCTTATTTTGAAGAGAGTATGGCTTATTACCAGCTTGATAAAAACGGTGGTGTTAGTTTTAGCCATCCATCAACTTTAAGAAAAGAAAAGCAAAGCGATATTGAACAGATCCACCATGCTATACTATTAGGGATAAGGGATTATTTTTATAAATCGGGATTTAAACAAGCGATATTGGGACTTTCAGGCGGGATCGACTCTGCGGTGGTGTGCGCATTGGCCGCCGAAGCGTTAGGCCCCCAAAATGTGATGGCGGTATTATTACCATCGCGTTTTTCAAGCGATCATTCTATTAAAGATGCCGAAGATCTGGTGGAAAACCTGGGCTGTATGCACGAAACCGTCAATATCAAAAACATTACCGAAGCCATTGAAAAAACGCTGAGTCCTCAGTTTAAAAACCTTCCATTTAACATAGCGGAAGAAAATATCCAATCACGTACCAGGGCTGTTTTGTTAATGGCCATGTGTAATAAGTTTGGCTATATTTTACTGAATACCTCTAATAAAAGCGAGGCTGCCGTAGGTTACGGTACTTTATATGGCGATATGTGCGGCGGTATTTCGGTTATCGGTGATGTTTACAAAACCCAGGTTTTTGAACTTGCCCGGTATATTAACCGCGATAGGGAGATCATCCCCATAAATTCTATTGTTAAACCGCCGTCGGCAGAATTAAGGCCGAACCAGAAGGATACCGATTCATTGCCGGAATACGATATTCTTGATAAAATAATTGCAGAATATGTCGAAGGCAGATGCTCATCGGCAACCATCATAAAAATGGGGTATGATGAAAAAATAGTACGTAAGGTGATACGGTTAATTAACCTGTCGGAGCATAAACGATACCAAACACCGCCAATACTGCGGGTATCGCCAAAAGCATTCGGGATGGGCCGCAGGATGCCAATTGTAGGAAAATATTTGTCGTAAACTTATTTTTTTTGTTATTAAACCTTTTACCATTAGTCAGTCTAATAAAAATACCGGGAGAGAAATATCATGAAAAGATCACTAATTTATTTGGGGCTCGCAGTTATATTGCTGTCGGGTTTTTCAGCGTGTACCAGTTATGACTACTACACCGCTGCTATTAATAAAACACATATGGGGGGCTACCGCACTTTTGCCTGGATGCCACCTTCAAAAGGCGAGGGGAACAATGTGAACCAGGCGGCGGATGTAAAAATAAAGGATGCGGCCACCGGCGCTCTGCTGGCAAAAGGTTTACAGTTAGGTCAAAATCATCCCGACCTGGTAGTTACCTATTCACGTATTGTCGGCCGTGGTGCCCGAACTAATTACTATACCCCTTATTACGGTGGGTTTTATCCTGGCTGGGGATTCGGCTGGGGCGGGGGTTGGGGCGGATGGTATCGTCCATACTATGCATACGGTGGTCCGTTTTCATACTATGGCGGTTTAACCTATGCCGAAAAAGAGCATTACAAAGAAGGTACACTGATTATCGATATTATTGATACCCGTACGGGTAAAATTGTATGGAGAGGATTTGGCGTTGGCGAAGTTCATCATAACCCGCAAAAAGACATTGATGATCTGCCAAAGGTAGTTAACGGCATACTGGATCAGTTGCATTTAACTCCGCCCCCACAAATGGGAGTAAGGCAATCTTAAAAGTTATTGATGCAATTATTTAATCCCTTTTGCTGCAGGCAAAGGGGATTTTTGTTTACGGTGCAAATGATATGCTGCAGAAATTACCGCAATTATAGCTAAAACGATAATCCAGGTATCAAGCGGGCACGTTGCGTCGGGGTCAGTTCCTCCGCAAGGTTCGCCGGGCTGTGCAAAAAGAATAGATGAATTTAGAATAAATAATATTAAAGCCCCCCAAAATAATTTACCACGCATACGCCAGATGATTAATTCTCTATTTACAAATGTACAATTTCCCGCAAAATATTTATCAAAATTAACACCTATATTTCAAATTGATATATTTCGATGAAAATACTTACATACCGGTATTGCTTTAAAATTGCTAGAGCTTTATAAAGGTGGCCTGTCCGATGGCAGTGTTATTACTGGTATTTGTTACCGTTATAACATACGTGCCGGGCATTATGCTGCTTACGTCAGTTTGCCAGTTTTGGCCATTTGTTGTCGCATTAGTCACTACCGACCCCAATATGTTTGTTATTTGGATATTGTAGGCAACTGATGAACTGGTGCCCGGTGTAAGTATGCTGCTGTTAAAATCCGGAGCAATATTTAAATTCACTATGCTTTCTACCGGGTTAGGGTAAACCACTATCCCGGTTTTAACCAGGCCCGTTCCATTACCATACATCACAGTAACCGCGTTTGAATATGAAACTGTTCCGTTAATATCTTCTATTTTTAACCTGTAAAGGTTTGCCCCTTTCGCGGGGTTTTTATCTAAAAAGGTATAAGTACCCAGCGCGCTGGAAGCGTAGCCGCCCAATACTTTAAATGTGATTCCTCCGTCAGTACTTCTTTCAACAGTAAAGTTGGTATAATTCTCTTCGTTTTCAGTTACCCAAACTGCTTGCGTACCGTTTTCTACCTTGTTTGCTGTAAAATTTAATAAATGAAGTCCTAACGCCGGATTTTGCCTTATTACCAGTTGAAAGCGGTTGTTTCCGTAGCTGGTCGTATCTGTAGTTATGTCAAATCTATAGGTTGAATTAACCCTGATATTTAATGAATCTTTTTTGAATTTATCCATTAGCCATATGTCATAAATCTTTGGTACAGCCTGCAAATCGGTTCGTTGAAGGGTATAGGTACCATATGCTTTTGCGGTAACAAATAATTTTATAACCTGTGGTGCCAGTTTTGGCAGCGGCAAATTATTAATGGAAAGTGGTACGCCATCGGATGAAAAGCTTGCTAAACTTTCCGGAGCGTTGTTGCCAGCCAAAAATTTGCTGTCTTCAAAGGGATCGTAATTAGTTGAGGTCGATGAATTAAATCCGACAAAAATATCGTCATAATTTATTGAATCGGTTACCAGTTTTAAACGAAGGGATTGTGGTACGGCTGATTGTATAGGAGAAGTGTTCATTAATAAACCTGAACCGGTTAGCTTTGCAGCGGCTGGTACTGTACCTGTTCCTGATACTCCATTATTATTTAATACTACTTTAGCATATTCGGAAATCGTTAACGCCGGACTGGCAGCAGTAGCTTGTACCACGAAACCTTGACCGCTGGCAATATACCTCGACGCGTTGCCCGTAGCGGTGCCTGTTGTTGATGATGTTGCCTGGTAAGTATCGTACTGGCTGGTTACGGGGTTAAATACCCAAATAGTGGGACTGATGTTCGTACGCACGATAGCTCCTGATCCTGAATAAGATGTCAGCCAGTCAATGGCGGAGGGAAATGGGTTGCCAATCATATTAAAACCCCGTACCGCATAATTGGTGCCGATACCTGCACCGGTATAAGCTAAATTTGATGACGCTGGCGTGTACCAGTCTTTAAAAGTGTACGACCCCACATTCAGGTTTCCTTTCGAGGTTAGCGTAACATTGTCAGGCGCTATATAAGGATAAACAGTCCTGGTTGCCCAGTTTGTTGCTGCGCCCCTGAAAAAGAAAAACACACCGGTACCTACCGGTAAACTATAGGTGCCGCCATCACTTGCGGTGATAGTTCCGCCGCTGGTAGAGTTGGTGATATTGGTGATCCCCAGGAAATTTCCACTGGTAAATGTTTGATTGCTTGGGGTGTAGCTTTCGTTATACAAATAAATAGATGGATTGCCGCCACTGGTGCTGCACCCGGTGCAGCCGGTAACGAAAGTATTTGTGGCGCTGTTGGCAGTTGTTGTCTGGCCCGCTGTGGCGCCTACAATGTAATTTAATCCATATACATAATTACCATTTAAGGTTGTGCCTGTGTTTACGCTGGAGGATATGATTCGGTAATTGCGCTCAATAAAACGGCCTGCCGATACTGTGGCTGAACCCTGAAAATATCTTTCAACATTAAATGTTCCGGTAAAAGCGTTGTTTTTTCCCTGCGGGATTTCACCTATCGTTGCCGAACCATTTGCATTTGACTGCAGGGTAAAAGTTCCGCCGTTTTCGTTGTTGATGATGCAGAACTGGGCTTGATCGTTAAAATAATACATCAGGGATGTTGGACCGACATAAAAGGACCCCGAATTTTCTATCGATCCATAATCGTCCATCTCGATGTTGCAATTTGAATTGGCAGTTCCTGCATAAAAAGTCCCTGCATTGGTAATCGCATGGGTTACATTGGAGCCGCCCTGCAGGTACAGGGTGCAATTGCCGTTGGCGGTTATAGTACCGCCATTATAAATATACGAACCGTTATTATCAACCTGGAAGAGGCCTGTACCACTGATGTTAAAGCCCCCATAGTTGCTAAACACAGAGCTGCTTAACTCAAGTATAGTAGAAGTTGAAGCCCCCGAAAAGACCAGGTTTGCGCTGGTAGCGGCTGCATTTACAATGAAGGAGTTGGTTGAAATTAAACTAATACCTGCGGCTATGGTAAGCGTATTATTACCGGTAAAAGTTAGGGTATTAACCGTAACGCCTGCTGATAAAGTAGGCGTATAGGTGGTGCCTGATGGGAGGATAACCCCATCGTAGGTAACGCCCCAACCTCCCGGATACGTTCCGCCGCTGGGGTTTGATGACCAGTTACCGGTGGTAGTCCAGGAGGTTGTGTTTGCCCCTCCCGTCCATGTATAATTGTGGCCCGCTACGATACCGTTATAAGCCGTGTACGTGGGGGAATAGTTACTTATATTAAATCCGCCTGCGCCAACAGGTAACGAGGGTGTAACTGTATAGGTTGAGCCAGCTGTTTGTGCTGCCGTATTGCTTAGTGTTAACGTTACGCTGGTTATGCTTTCACCGGATACAATTCCTGAATAGTTGAAAAAACCAACACTTCCGGCGCCTGAAAGGCTTGCCTGAGCTGTTCCATTAACTTTGGCTGGGCCAGTAGCTACTATATTTAATGTAGCTGCAGTAATATTTGCGGTTAACCCGCCGGGCTGTGTTATGGTATAATTACCGGCCCTTGCTCCGCTTAACGCATACCCGGTTACTGTTACAGCAATGCCCGTAGCAACGTTTTGAGACGTAAATACGGCAGTTGGCGTTCCGCCCAGTGTTACAACGTCGCTGCCTATAATCCCGCTTAATGCTGCGGTGCCTGATATGGTTGCAGTTGTTGTACCGTCATAGGATTTATTACTGACGGTTATGCCTGTAATTGTTAAAGCTTTAGGGGTAATATTGGCAGTTATACCTGGTTGTGTTATGGTATAGTTACCGGCACTTGCACCCGTTAACGCTATGGTTACGGAAATTCCGGTTCCTACGTTTGCGCTTGCGAAAACTCCGGTTGTGCTTACACTTACCACATCCGGTGAAACCACCCCGATAAGCGTTCCGCCAGTGATCGTTGCAACGGTTGTTCCGTCGTATACCTTGTTAGTTGCTGCGGCACCACTTTCTGTTAAAGCTTTTGGCGTTATATTGGCAGTTACGCCTGGCTGTGTAAGTGTATAGTTCCCGGCATTTGCACCGCCGATATAAAAAGTTAGCACTATCCCATTACCTACATTTGCTGTTGCGAACGTACAGGTAGCGTTTATTGTTACCGCATCGGGTGAAATAATGCCCGATAATGTGCCGCCGGTAACGGAATTCAGTGTTGTTCCGTCATAAACCTTGTTGCCACCGGCAGCGCCGATCATGGTTATTGCTTTTGGTGTTATTGTTATGTTCCCGCTTAGATAGGTTAATGAATAATTTCCGGCTGTAAAAGTACCGCCGGTTGCGGCTGATGCAGTTACGGTACCGGTATTGGTGCCTACCGGGGCGTTTGCAGCTGAACCGGTACCATAGGCAATGGTTACACTGCCAATAGTTTCTCCATTTTGTAACCCGGTAGAAGTAAATGCTGTTGATCCTGCCGCCCCCGTTAAAAGGGTACCATAAACTTTTGAAACGCTGTTTGCAGTAATGGTTAAGGGCGCCGCCGTGATATTGGCCGCCAAACCAGCAGGCTGTGTTAATGTATAATTACCCGCATTTGCGCCGGTTAGCGTGCACGTTGGTGTAACAACAATACTGGTACCAACGTTAGCGCTCGCAAAAGTGCCGGTGCCGGAAAGGGTAACTACATCGGGCAACACAATGCCGCTTAGCGTTCCGGCAATTGTTGCGGCTGTGGTGCCGTTATAAACTTTGTTTGCGGCAACGGGGCTCGTAACTGTTAAAGGTTTTGTGCCGACAACCAATGTCAGGCCGGAACTGCTGCCAGATACGCCGCCGTTATTATCCGTAGTGGAAAGGGTGAAACCATATCCGGCTGTTGACGCAGGTGTTGCAGCAGATGTTGTTATGGTTAACGTAATTGTTTTTGTCCCGGTAGACGTAGGTAAAAAACTAGCCGCTGCATTTGTTCCGCCGGTTAGCCCCATGCCTGAAGATACAGTCGTCAAAGAGTAGGTTACGCCTGTTGGTGTCCCACTGGTCCAAGCAAGAGCAAGTTTATCCTGGGCACTGGTACCGGTTGAAGTAACGACAGCATAAGTTATAGTATAGGTTACCGATGAAACAGTGCCATAGGTGGCCGTACCGGTTTGTGCTCCATAAGCCGCCGCCGGGAGTTTGTAATTGGTTGCAAATGTTTTGTTTGCTAAAAACAAATTGGCCGTTACCAAAATTAAAGCCCCCCAAAATAATTTACCACGCATACGCCAGATGATTAATTCTCTATTTACAAATAATTTATAGAACCATTTATGGCAAAATCTCTGCCATAAAGTGCTAAGGGCCTTCAATGCATGAAAATGTGTGGAATAAAATGAAAAAAACTATCTATAATATTTGAAAATTTCTTTTATAGAGATTGTCGTTAATCAAAAATATAAGTTGTTTCTTAAGGATTAACGAGGTGTGTAAAATTTAAATTCACGCCCGTCCAATATTTTAGACTAAATTCCCCATTTTTACCCGTAATGCTTTCTCAATTATTAAATAGGCTCATTTAAATGGGGTGATAGTAGTTAATCGGGTTAAAACGACGGCCTGTTCACCAACAGGGAAAGTTTGGAAACAGTGATTTTACTAAATACTTTTCTTTTGAAGAATAATTTATAAAAAATAAAGCGTTTGCCCTGTTTAATATTTTTATTTAGATGAAGGGAAATAGTCAAATTCATAATATATTGTCGCCGAGCTTGATTTTGAAATTTAATTTACTTCAAAGAATTTTAAATAATAACCACCCTTGGTCAGTATGAATAATTTATACGCAGCAGTTTTAATGCCATTTTTTTTGCTGTGTATAGCATCTGAAACATTCGGTCAGCACAAATTGGTTTCCGATGTAAAAAGCAGGGAGTTGGCTGATACGTCTACGCGTTTAAATAATTTATTCCAGGTAAATCATCAAAAGGCAATAACGCTTGCTAAAACCCATGGATGGCCTGTGACCATCAAAACAAAAAATGGGGGACTGGCTTCACTGCAAGGCACAAATAGCCTTGGCTACCCGGTTTACCTGGTTACTTATGACAATATTATCGCAGCAGCAACCACCCAAACAAATACCGTACAGCCGGGAGGTTTTTTGGGCTTGAACCTTTCAGGCGCGAGCGCAGGTTTAAATGATAAACTAGCCATTTGGGATGGCGGCGAAGTTGATAAAGCTCACCAGGAGTTTGCGGGGAAAACAATAACGCTTGAAGATGCACAACCTGTTGCAGATCATGCTACCCATGTGGCGGGGACTATGATAGCAAAAGGCGTATATCCCCCAGCAAAGGGAATGGCTTTTAATGCGGCTACCCTGCATTCGTATTATTTTGATAACGACGTGTCGAAAATGAATGCTGCAGCGTCAGGCTTATTGTTGTCAAATCATTCCTACGGCGACGAAGCCGGCTGGAATTTTAACAACGACCAAAATCGATGGGAATGGTACGGTTTACCGGGAGATACAGTTGATTATAACTTCGGATTTTACGGAACCCGGACGATGCAGTATGACCAGATCGCTTTTAATGCACGTTATTATTTAATTGTTGAATCAGCAGGCAATGCACATGCTTATCCCGGCCCGGATGTTGGCCAGGATTATTATGGATATCAAAGTGTTAATAATCAAACATTGGTCGATAAGGGCCCAAGGCCATCAACTATTAGCAGTAATGGTGCTTACGATGTGATCAGTTCGACGGGAAATGCAAAAAATATACTCACTGTAGGCGCGGTAAACCCTTTACCCAATGGCCCGGCAAGCAGCAACAATATTTCTATCGCCTATTTCAGCAGCTGGGGGCCAACGGATGATGGACGGGTAAAGCCTGATATCGTTGCCGATGGGGTTGACGTAACTTCTGCCGGAGCAGCCAGTTCAAACACTTACATTACCTTGTCAGGCACCTCCATGGCTGCACCCAATGTTACCGGCTCGTTATACCTTTTGCAGGAATATTATGCCCAAAAACACAATGGCACCTTCATGCGGGCAGCGACACTGAAAGGCATTGCATGCCATACGGCCTATGATGCCGGTAATACCGGACCTGATTATATTTATGGATGGGGACTGCTGGATATGAAGAAAGCAGCGCAGGCGTTAACAGATAACGGATCAGGAAGCCTGGTGACTGAAGCAACACTGCAGCAGGGGCAAACCCAATCCTATAGCGTTGTTGCTGCAGGAAGCGGCCCTTTGTCAGCAACTATTTCATGGACCGATCCGGCAGGACAGGCCAATGCGGATGGGGTAGTTAACAGCCGTATCCCCAAATTGGTGAATGACCTCGATATCCGCATAACTGATGGTTCAACTACCTTTTATCCATGGATACTCGACCCTAATAACCCCTCCTCGGCTGCAAAAACGGGTGATAATATTCTGGATAATGTTGAACAGGTTTTTATCCCCGGAACAGTGCCCGGGAAAGCTTATACCATTACGGTAACTCACAAAGGCACGTTAAAAGGTGGACTACAGGATTATTCATTGATCGTAACAGGTTGCGGGGGCCACGCTTACTGTTTATCAGGGCCGTTATCCAATGCCGATTCAAAGGTGAATAGCCTGTCACTTGCTAACCTTAATTATCTAGCGCCCGCAGGTTGCACTACTTACTTAGATCATACCGATCAAACCATTCAACTGGAGCAGGGAAAAACATATCCTTTCAATATAACATTGGGCACCTGTGGTGGTAATTTTAATAAAGCGGCTAAAATATATATCGACTGGAATGGTAATGGTGTTTTTGATGGAGAAGAGCTGGTTGCTACCACAGGGATCATCAACGGAACCGGGACATACAGTACCAATATTACAGTTCCCGCTACCGTTATTCCGGGAAATTATAGTCTGCTACGTGTTGTGCTGACCGAAACCAGCGATACATCAACCATTAAGCAATGTGGAAACTATGCCAAAGGCGAAACGCAGGACTACCGCGTGCAGTTTTTACAAACAACTACTGACGCCGGTATTCTTTCAATTGTGAACCCGGATACTACGGGCACGTGTCCGGGCAACCCGCAAATTACAGTGATGATCAAAAATTATGGGAGTAAACCTATCAGCAATGTTCCTGTAAAGGTGGTGATTACAGGTCCCGGTCAAACGGTAACTACATTAACCCAAACCTACAGCGCAACGCTGCAACCGCAGGATCAGGAAGCATTTACCCTGAGCGGCAGCTTTACCGCTGTTGCCGGTGCCGTTTACACCATAACAGCTTCAACCAACCTTGGCAGTGACCCGATAAGCGCCAATAACCAGGCAACCGAAACGATAACCATCAATACCCCGTCAACCATCAACAATTTATCAGCCTATTACTGTAATAACAATAAAAACTA
>NZ_CAIWNH010000484.1 GCF_903913935.1 uncultured Mucilaginibacter sp. | reverse complement strand
GCCACGGCAACAGGCAGGGGCGTTACGGCTGCCTGAACGCCCGCTACATTAGAAGTGAGGCGAAACAGCTGACCCGGTGCATCGTTAAATTTATCGTAACTCCTTTCATCCTGTACCCATAAAAAGATCAGGATACTGCAGGCCATGCCGGTAGCTAAGCCAAATATGTTTAACAAGGTAAATAGCCGGAATCTTTTCAGGCTGCGAAACGCGCTGGTTAAATAGTTTTTGAACATAGCTTTTTTTTGTTGATGCCCAGTGAAAACCAAACTAAATGCCAGTTTTGTATTTGATTGATATTAAGTATGTTGAGGGGAGTGGGTAAAGGGACATGTGCGGAATTGATACAATGCATGTCCGTTAACGGGCTTTTTAAAAAGTCAAAAAAGCGGCCCGTAATGGAAACCGCTTTTTGTTTATCAGGAACACCAGTTCCGTATAGTAAGGTTGTTAAAACTTAAGGGTCATGCCTATAGTTGTTTGAATTTCGTTTATTGGCAGTTTGGTTTGAAAGCGGCCCACAGTACCTGCGTCGCCACCGGTATTGTCAATTGTAAATCCACTTGAAGTTACGTAGTTAACGCGGATGCCTGCATCCCACGAATCACTTAGTGTATACCGAAACCCAAAACTGCCTCCATAGGCAAAAACAGTTGAGCCTGAACTTAACTGGTTATAGGTTGATCCTGAATTGGCTGAATAATCAAAAACAATGATCAGTGATGGGGTGGAAGAGCTTTTGATGACCCCGGCATCGGCCCTCACATCAAATGTGAAATTTTTGTATAAGAATGAATATTGCGGGCCGGCCATTAAATTTAAATTATGATACCTGTTTTCAGTAGTAACAGACGCTTGATTTTTATTGAAACTGGTGTTATACCCGTTTGCCAGGTTTTGAGCATCAGCCTGGCTTAATTCGCCCTGGTCCTGGAAGGAAAAGGTAGCGCCGATAGCCAGGTTTTTATAAATATACACGGCCCCGTCTAAACCAAACGTTGCTCCTTTTTTCGCATAGCCTGAACTGTTGTCGCTATAATTGGTAGAGGCGAAGCTGCCAAGGGGGATAGATGTACCGCCCATAAATGTAAGGTAGCTTTTAGCAACCGGTTTGTCGTCCTGTGCTTTTGCGTTTAAAGAGAATAAGGTGATTAAAATTGCAGATAGTATAGTAAGGTGTTTTTTCATATAAAAGTGCGGGGTGATATTTTTTGTTTTATGCCACTATTAGCCTGATGTAAATGCATCGGTTATGCAAACGTATAAAGGTTTCTAATAGTATCCATATCAATTCTTAAAAAATGTTAAATTTTGCGTGTAACAATAGCAATACCTGCAATTTTAAGGATTTTAAAGTCAATTTTTAACAGAAAAGATATTTTATTCTGTTGGTGCAGGTAACCGGGGGCATTTAAGGCCCTTAAAGCAGCGAATTGGCTTTGGATAATGAGAAGATAAAGCAAAGCTATACCGGCTTATAACGCTTTCATTTTGTTGTTTTTAGCATCGTGGGTAACCTCAGCCAACCCGAGTTTTTCCATCAGCGGCGGTATGTACATGCCAAAACGGCCACGAAGCCCTTTCTTAAGGCCATACCATCCACCCACCGGGTTTTTTTCCGAACGGCCCCAGGCTTCAACCGTCCCTTCTTTGGCCGGTTTTTGTTCGTCGGCGCTACCAAGTTCCATCCAGTCACCATGTTTTTTCAGCATGTCATGCAGGTCGGCCAGGCAGCGGTAATCATACAATAAAACAGTTTTTCCAACGGTGCATACCAAAACATCTTTACCGTCTTTCACATCTGTATGCATGGTGTATTCCGATGATAACGGCGGTGTTTTTAATAATGACGGGTTTTCTTTTGTACCGATCTGGTCTTTCATGTGTTGATTTTTTAAGCGTTGAAAATTTGTTTTGAAGAGCCTACCAACGTCAAAAACTCTGGTTTGGGAGGTGTTTCGGGGCCGCTTTGTTTAAGTTCTGCCTGGAAAGTTTGAAAAGATCCCAGCCCGAAAAGTACTTTCTCAGATTCTTCAGGGCTGAAAAAAGCGGTATGCGTAAATGATTTTCCATCAGCCCCAAGGCATACATGGTAAAAAATACCAGGATGCGCGAGCTCTTGCAGATCGTTCATAACTTTTTTAATGTTGCGCTGGTTTTGCGCTGCATATTCAGCGGTGGTAGTATAGGTTACTTTTACTATTTTCATTTTCTTTCCTGGTTTATGGCGCAGGAAGTGTCCGCGCCGCGCTATTTTCGTTTATGAATTTATCGGGGTGATCAGTTCGTCTCTTGTTTCTTTATCAAATAGTGATTTGATCGAAATTAAGTATCGTGTTGTTAAATTGGCGACTCTAATATAAGCGAAAAATTGCTTAATACGGAGGGCATTAACCTGCTTATTTTTTGATAAGGCTGCCAATGTGGAGTAACACAAACAAAAAAGGCGACCTTTTGGATCGCCTTTCAACTTAAGGAATTATGGAATTTAGATTACTGAAGTGTCGCCCCTGATGAGTCCTATCAATAGGGAAATTATTGCAATAACCAATAATACATGTATTATTCCGCCTGCTGAGTAAGCAAACACGCCAATCGCCCACCCAATTATCAGGATGACTGCGATAATATAAAGGATTGATCTCATAATATTTTGTTTTTAGTAAATGTGTTTACCATATCAAAATAATCATGCCAAATT
>NZ_CAIWNH010000483.1 GCF_903913935.1 uncultured Mucilaginibacter sp. | reverse complement strand
TCTAAAACGCACTAAGCGTATGTTATGACAAACTTGTACTTCATAATCCCGGCCGCTGTAATCAGTTTCGCGCTCGTAGTGTATATCATCAAAAAACCAAAAACAGCCTTGCTGTTTTTATTTATACTTTTTTCGTCCACCTATTTATTTGCACAGGTTACACCGGTTGACACGATAAAACCAGGGAATGGCCCCGTTAAAGACCAACTGAAACAAATAAAAGATGCAAAAAAGACAATTAAGGATACAACCGGTAACCAACCGGCAAAAAAGCCTTTTATTGATACAACCATCCGTAATAAATATGGCGATCTGTTAAACGACGATCCAAAATACAACCTAAAATATCCTTTTTGGAAACCTTTGGCTGGTGTTATGGGTGTCAACCTGTTTACATGGTCGATGGATAGGTTTTTGCTAAATGAAAGTTTCTCACATATCGGCCCCACTACCTGGAAAAATAATTTACGTCAGGGCTGGGAATGGGATGATGACCGGTTTGGCGTAAATTTTGTAGCACATCCTTATACGGGATCCATGTATTTTAACCAGGCGCGTTCGCAGGGGTATAATTATCTTCAATCCGTTCCGTTTGTTGCGGCCGGAAGCCTGATGTGGGAATATTTCGGTGAAAACACACGCCCCTCATATAACGACATTATCAATACCACGGCTAACGGCGCTTTCCTTGGTGAAGTATTTTACCGCTTGAGTTCAAACATTCTTGACGACCGCACCCGCGGTAGCGAAAGGGTTTTTCGTGAAGTTTTGGGTGGGTTGATCGACCCTGTACGTGGGTTTAACAGGTTGCTGGAGGGGAAAACATTCAGAAGAACTACAACTGATGTATATCAAAAAGAACCGTTGAATATAACGTTGGCAGCGGGTATCCATAAGATAAATGTGGATAATAATACAATTTTAGGCAATGGGCCCACTAACACGCTCATCAGTCTTCAAATTGACTATGGCAACCCATTAGAGGACAGGAAACGTAAACCTTTTGATTATTTTACCTTCCGCACTGAGTTTAGTTTCGGATCAGGTAGAAAAATTTTGGATAATGTGCTTGGGTACGGGGTATTATTTGGTGGCAATACGCATTTAGGAAAACTTTCTATGCTATATGGAGCTTTCCAATATTATGATTATTGGGATAATATGACCTTCGAATTGGGAACGATTGGCTTTGGCGGAGGGGTAGTAACCAAATTACCAATAACCGATGATATTATAGTTTTTACCACCGCCCACCTGGCCGGAGTTCCTTTGGCCGGCAACAGTACCAGGTTTGGCCCCGATACTTCGCAGGTAAGAGATTACACTTATAATAATGGATTCGAAGCTAAATTTGCTTCAACAATTAATTTTGGAACGTACGTAACTACATCCGTTGAATATTACTACTATTTACTGCATGCATTTTATGGGCCTGCCAGTAACAACCATATCGGCATTTTGAAACCAAAGATCACCGTCCATATAGTTAAGAATTTGAGTTTGGGTTTTGAGCATTTTATATACTATGATAACAGGTATATTAAAACATTGCCGGCAATACATTCCGTTCGTACAGAACAGAAAATATTCCTCTCGTTGTACCTGGAAGATCCGCAACGGAAAGGCGACTATGAGCAATAGGAAGCAGGAACATTGTCTTTTATAACAATAAAGGGTTCAATTCTGAATCTATCAATCCGCCTATGGGCTTGCCCATCAGCCATCTTTGATGGTCGTTTTTTTGCCAGTTATTTTTATGAGGCGTAATCCTTGCGCCATCGGCTACATAAATAATGGTCATCACCTCGCGCATTTTGTTTGAGTTATTGCCGTTGGCATGGTGTATCGTAAATCCCCTGTGCCAGGTGGCATCACCCGCATCCATGGTTTTTGCCCTGCTGATGGCGAAATGATGTTCTTTAACGTAATTGTCAAATGCATCGTCCGACTCATCCGAAATCTCGTAATTAAATATGGAACCATTTTTATATGATCCTGAAGCGAAAGTAAGCATGCCCATATCTACATCAATATCAACCAGTGGCATCCACATGGTAATGGTATTATTAGTGTCAATCGGCCAATAGTATTGATCCTGGTGCCATGGCGTTGGGCCCCCACCCGCTTCTTTAAACAAAGCCTGGTCATGGTATAGCCTCACATTCTCAACTCCCATTAAATCGGCAGCAATTTTTGCCATTCGTTTTGCAAGCACAAATTGCTTCACCTCTTTATCGTTTCGCCATAAATTCATGATCTGCAAAAAAGCTTTCCCATACGTATCACGATCCTGCAGTGGTCGCGTTTCGGTGTTATACTTTTCAGTAGCATCAACTATTACTGGCCGGTAAGCTGCAATCTCTTCTTTATTTAAAACTTGCGTAACTAAAGTATGGCCTTTTTCCCGAAACTCCTGAACGTTTTCTCCAGGTAATTCTTTAAAATCATCCAATAATGGCAAACCGGCAAGTTGTTTATTCATTTTGCTTTTTGTTTTACTCAAAGTAAGTTACACTTTCAAAAAAAAAAAATGAGGAAAATGGTGTAATTATGGATTATTTTATCCTTAAATTTACGATAACAAATCCAAATTGTTAAAATAAACCATGATCAAGGCTTCTTTCGAGATCATACAACCTGCCAACGGCCAGTCATTTTTATACAGAAAATTTGACAGGTCGGCCTTTGAAGCGCCTTATCATTTTCACCCTGAATATGAACTTACCTATATTATACAAGGTACTGGCAAACGTTATGTGGGAAGTCATATGAGTGATTTTACCGCAGGCGACCTGGTACTGCTTGGCCCTAACCTGCCGCATTGCTGGAAACTTGAAAAGGAGGAAGATTCACAAACAAATGCCAGCGCCATAGTTATACAATTTGATGGTGCATTTTTAGGCGACGATTTTTTTGATAAGAACGAGATGCAACTTATCAAAAAGTTGTTTCAAAAAAGCGGGTGCGGCATTTGTTTTAAGTCAGTTACGCAGGTTGTGGTTGATAAAAACCTGGAGGCGTTGAGCAAAGAAAAGAACAACTTCAGGATGCTGATGGGGTTATTGGAAATATTACAAAAGCTGGCAATCTCCAATGATTATGTTTTACTCGATCAGAACAAGAGTGTTGCGGAGCGTACGCCTGCCGAACAGGAACGTATTAACCCGGTATACGCTTACCTCGTTGAGAACTTCAGGAACCCGGTTTCACTTGATGTTGCCGCAGGCATTGCCAACATGACCACCAATGCGTTCTGCAAATATTTCAAGAAAATCACCCGAAAAACCTTTATGGAAACCATTATTGAGTACCGGCTCAATTATGCTATCCAGCAACTGGTACAAACTGATAAACCTATCTCCGATATATCCTATGAAAGCGGCTTTGGAGATGTATCACATTTTTACAAAATGTTCAAACAAAAAATGCATATCAGCCCCTTAAATTACCGCAAAAAGTTTATGCTAAGTTTGGAAGATGAAGCAGTAATTGGAGTGGCGTAAGAAATGTAGCACCTTACGCAGGGCGCTTCCTCTAAAAATCCATAAATTAATCAATCCTCACCACCTCGATGCCATACCCAGGCATTGTTATGTTAATATCCTTATTTAACATGCCAGGTTTGCTATCCCCATATAACACATTCCATTTACTGCCTATGCCTTCCACGCCTATGGATACAGTCTCCGGTTTATCCGAAAGGTTTACAGCAACAACAACTTTTTTATTTCCCTCGTATCGCATAAAGGAGAACACCTTAGCATTTTCGTTTTGTAGTGTTTTGTAAGTACCTTTTGTAATGATTGGATTTGCCTTCCGGATAGCAATCATTTTGCGGTAGAAATTCCAGAGGGAATTTGAGTCGTTTTGTTGCTCTTCGAATGAAATGCCTTTATCCGGCACATCGTTGTTAAAAGTATTGCGCCACGGGCCTTTAACTTTATACCAATAGGCGATTCCATTTCCATGGTCGCTTTTATACCATTCAAAAGCAGAGCGGTTTGGTATATCATTGGCATCTGTGGAGCCCAATGCTGCATTGGTACCGCTCATCCCTAATTCCTGCCCGTAATAAATGGAAGGGACGCCTCCAAGTAACAGGTTTAGTGCAGCGCCGATCTTTAAATGCCCGATTTCTCCATTTAAGCCATAACTAAATCGTGGGGTATCGTGATTCTCAATAAATACAACCTGTTGTTTATTTGCTGGTGTAAGCATAAAAGTTGAATCAGCAGCAGCAGCTATCTGGTCTTTTTTAAACGTTCGAATGGCAAAGGCAAGCCGGAAGGCAAATACCCTATCAACTCCTCCATTTGCAAAATAATCCTGCCCGATTGATCCCCAATTGGCTTGTTCAGCAATGATCTTCAATTTGGGGTTAACCATTCGGAGTTTGCTTAATAAAGGACGCCAAAACCTGGCAAACAAATCCGGAAGTTTATTGTCAAGGTTGTCCATCATATGGTCAAGCCTGAAACCATCCACACCATCATCAAATTTTCCATCACCGTTAGGGTCCTCCCAAAACTTAAACAGCTGGTAGTTATATTCAAATACTTTTGGGCTGTACAAATTCACGGTTGTTATTTTGCGGTAAACACTATCGTATCCCAATAGGCCCTTCAGGTTATATATAATGGCTGAGGGTGTAGTGTGGGCTATATCATCATATAAAATATAATCGCTAAAAGGCGATTTAAGATTATTTATGCCATCTTTCCACCAGGTATGGTCTTCAGTAACGTACTGGGTTTCCATGTCCATATAAAACTTCATCCTGCGGCGGTGCAGTTCTTTTATCAATAATAAATAATCGTGCATTGTTCCATAGGCCGGGTCGATCTTTTTGAAATCCGATGCAAAATAATTATGATAAAATACCGATTCGTATAACGGCGTAAGCAAAATAGCCGTCACTCCCAGGCGCTGCAGGTAGTCCAGTTTCAGGCAGATTCCGTTCAGGTCGCCCTGCATATCGCCATTACTATCGTAAAAACTGCGTTGAAATATATGATAGATGATCTCCTCCCGGTTACGCCCGGGTCTTTTAGCCAGGGGTTTTGAGCCAGCATTTGCAATTGAAAAAAAAAGCACAAGGAACAAAAATACGAGCAAGGAAGTGGCGGGCTTCATAAAGGGGGTTATTTATAGACCAAATTAACCTATCCTCAAATGATAAAAAAATGTTAATCTTAATTTAATTATGGTGCATTTTATCTCACACCAAATATGATTTAAATCATCCAAATAAATAAAAATCAATTTCAGAGATTAATATACGCTAATATTATGCCAAAATTATCTTCATAAAATTTGATAAGAATTTGTTACTTCGCGGGATTTTTGTTGTGTACCAGCACGCTTCAAAATAATCCGGAGCATGATGACGAGAAAGAACATTATTTTATTACTTTTCCCGAGCCAATTCCTGTCATTCAAACACATTTATGTGCAAAGTGGTCAAAATGCCGGATATTCCACGCACC
>NZ_CAIWNH010000482.1 GCF_903913935.1 uncultured Mucilaginibacter sp. | reverse complement strand
GCCGAACATATTCTCGGTCAGTTCAACTGAACGATGATCACCGATCAGTAATTCAATACCGAAGGGTTGTGCGCGGGTTTTTAAAATATCAATGGTTTGCGGAAATAACTCTTCCGAAACAAAATATACATTAGCACTTTGATTTTTACGCAGGCTGTATTGCATAAACATGGCTTCGGCAGCCGCGGTGCCTTCGTCAAGCAAGGAGGCATTGGCAATTTCCATCCCGGTAAGGTCGATCACCATCGTCTGGAAGTTTAGTAATGCCTGTAAACGGCCCTGCGCAATTTCTGCCTGGTAGGGAGTGTATTGGGTATACCATCCGGGATTTTCAAGGATATTGCGTTGTATTACGCCAGGAACGATCACGTCATAATAACCCTGCCCGATAAATGATTTAAATACCTTGTTTTTTGAAGCAGTTTGCTTCAGTGTATTCAGGTAATCAAATTCGCTTTTGGCTGCCGGGAGGTTTAAGGGAGCCTTCAGTCTTATTTTTTGCGGTACCGTTTGGCTGATCAGTTCATCAAGTGAATCTGCTCCTACAACCTTTAACATTTGCGCGGTATCTGCCTCGTTTGGCGCGATATGACGCGACTGAAATTTTTCCTGATAATCGATATTCAACTTCATGAATTAGCTTCCCTTAAATTTTCCGCAAAGGTACAAATTTCATTACTGTATAACAATTGAATAACCTGATGGTGACAATGGTTTTACATTGAAAAACTGTATTGTTTGCCAGAACCAGGATTAGCCCGATTTTTGGATTAACAGGATTGAAAAAATCAATTTATTCAATCCGAAAAATCTCAAAATCTGTTCAATCCGGGTTCAGACCAGCTGCCTTAAATACATTTGAATCGTATTCTCCAGCCCATAATATAAGGCATCACAGATCAGCGCGTGGCCTATACTTACTTCGTCCAAACCCGGGATATTTTCCGCAAAATATTTCAGGTTTTGCAGGTCAAGGTCATGGCCGGCATTTATACCGAGGCCAACTTTTTGGGCAATCTCTGCGGTTTTTACGTATGGGGCAATTGCTGCTTCTTTATTTTGAGGATAGTGGTGGGCATAAGCCTCGGTGTATAATTCAATACGATCGGTGCCGGTGGTTGCGGCGGCTTCAACCATTTCTGCAACAGGGTCAACAAATATCGATACACGGATGCCGGCATCCTTAAACACCCTGATCATCTCCTTTAAATACTGTTGATGTGTAATAGTATCCCAACCATGATTGGAGGTGATCTGGCCCAAAATATCCGGCACCAACGTCACCTGTTCGGGGCTGTTGGCCAGTACCAGGTCGATGAATTTTTGTTCCTGGCAATTGCCTTCTATATTAAATTCAGTAGTGACGATTTTTTTCAGGTCGAAAACATCCTGGTAGCGGATATGCCTTTCATCGGGCCGGGGGTGTACGGTTATTCCCTGTGCACCAAAGCGTTCACAATCTTTGGCAACCTGTACCAGGTCGGGGTTATTGCCGCCGCGTGAGTTGCGCAGGGTGGCTATTTTGTTGATGTTGACAGATAATCGGGTCATGCCTCAAAGTTAGTACATCATTTAATTAATGAATAATCAAATGTTAAATGATAAGTTTAAATTTAGGTCATGAAATCGAAAATGATATCTAAAACAGAAATAGCCATCCTGGTTCTGTTGGCAATTCTATTGATAGTACTGTGGACTACTGCGTTTGGTAATGACACACTAGATCTCACCCTGCATGATACCTATCTTGTGATTAAGGGTACAAAGGAGAAAATTTTCGTATTCCCGATGTTGCTATTATTGGCCCTGGTTTACGCCATTAAAGAAGCGTTTTACGGTTATCAGCGGAGCGTTCAGAATATCGTCATGTTAACAGCCGTCTTTTTGATCAATATTTGCTTGTTAAGTTGCGTTGGCGTATTTCATATCATTACTTCAAAACTAGACGGAATGCAAAGTGGATGGACTATCTACCCGCCACTTTCTGCATTGCCAAAAGTGCGTCCGGTGAACACAACGCCCCACGGGTCACTGTTCGACGTTGCATGGCAAATATTATTGATTATGCAAATCATTTTCCTGGTAATATTGGTTATAATTGCTGTCATAACCGGGAAAAACTGGAACCATTGTAAACGTGAAACTTAAATATATTTTAAAGCTTTTTACAATACTTTTTATTCTGAGTATTCTAAGCAACAAGTCAAAAGGCCAGGCCAATTACCTTAAAATTACCAATTACAAAGTGTATTACGGATGGGCTACCCATTATCCGCAGGACTGGATGATCATCCGGCAGTTTGAGAATGAGGGTAAAAACTATTTTTTACTGGTAAACCCTCAAACCCTCGAAACCAGGATCGACGAGCCTTCATTTTACAAGGTTAAGCCAATGGCGCTGACTGAAGTACGCGACTTTTTTAAGAATAGCCCTTATATTAAGGCGATCAAAAAAGCTGAGAGGCATTCTGTAAATACCCAGGATGCGGGTATAGAAAACGGGATGCCCAAACAAACTGGTATCAGCCTTACGGCCGATCTGTGCCCATCCCATCGTCCGTTGGATAAAAGGATATTTACGAGCATTGTGCAGGAATTTGAACAGGTGGAGAAGCCGGTTCCGCTGGCACTGTCAGTCTCCGGAGTCTGGATGAAACAGCATCCGGATGACCTGGAATGGTTAAAAAAAATGCAGGCAGATCACCAGATCAATATTACCTGGATCAACCACTCCTATAACCATAGGGTTAGCCCTACCTTGCCGCTTAAAAAGAATTTTTTATTGCTGCCGGGAACAGATATCAATTTCGAGGTGCTTGAAACAGAAAAGGCCATGCTGAAGAATGGTTTGCTGCCTTCGGTATTCTTCAGGTTTCCGGGTTTGGTATCTGATCAGCAACTGGTATTTAAGATCACCGATTTTGGCCTTATCCCCGTTGGTTCGGATGCCTGGCTGGCTAAGGGGCAAAAACCCCAGGCCGGCAGCATCGTACTGATCCATGGCAATGGCAACGAACCTGTGGGGGTAAACGATTTCATCAAACTGATCCATTCAAAAACAAAAGCGATTGCAAAAAAGGAATGGCTGTTGTACGATTTACGGGAAAGCGTTGATAAAGAGTTTGAAAATAAATCAGATAGTACAAACCGATAAAGGCTGCTAACTCAAATCAGGGGTTTGGATCTGGTTAAGGGAAAGGGGTACCAATTTTTTGGTTTTGAGGTACGTAATGGTAACGATAAGCAATGTCATGCTACCGCCAAATATTACAGAGGGTATGGTACCCAACAAAGTTGCGGCTGCGCCTGATTCAAACGCGCCAATCTCATTTGATGAACCGATAAACATAAAATTTACGGCAGAAACACGACCCCGCATATGGTCGGGGGTTAAAAGCTGCATAATTGTTCCGCGGATAATTACGCTGATGCTATCAAAGGCCCCTTCAGTAAACAGGAAAAACAGGGATAAATAAAAGCTGCGTGACAGGCCAAAACAGATGATGGATAAGCCAAAACCTGTTACAGCAATCAGCAAATTTCGCCAGGGTTTCCCCATTGGCGAATAGCGCGCCATGGCCAGCATCGTTAAAACGGCCCCTAATGATGATGTGGCCCGCATAATCCCCAGCCCTTGCGAACCTACCTTTAAAATATCATTTGCAAATACAGGTAACAAGGCCACTGCTCCGCCAAAAAATACTGAAAAGAGGTCGAGGCTCATGGCCCAGATTAATATTTTACTGTTAAATACAAAGTGGATCCCCTCCCTTAAGCTTACCCATATGCTCTCTTTTGGTGCAAATACCGGTGGATACGAGCGCAACAGGTATATCAATACGATAGAAATTAAAAGGAAAGCCAGGATCACAGCAAATGCAGCGGTTATACCAAAGAACCCATAAACCAAACCGCCGGTTGCAGGGCCGAGAATGGCTGCAATTTGCCAGCTCGAACTGCTCCATGAACTTCCATTGGGATAAAGCTCTTTTGGAATGCTGTTGGCATATACCGTAAAAGTAGCCGGCCCGTAAAAGGCCCGCGCCAAACCATTCAAAAATATCATACCATAAATAACCGGGACGATCCATTCTTTGTGGATATGCGGGCTCATTTTGTCCATGGTAACAGCAAACATCACAAGGGAAGAGATAAACACAAGGGATGATATAGTCAAAAGCATCTTTCGTTTCTCAGATTTATCTGCGACATATCCTCCATAAAGCGCAATCCCAATGGCGGGTATTGCCTCACAAAGCCCTATCAAACCTAATGCAAGTTTGCTGTGTGTTGCCTGGTAAATGTAAAAGCCAATGACTACCGCCTGCATCTGGTAAGCAAACGTGAAGAAAAACCGCATACCCAGGTAGGAGCGGAACTCTTTATAGCGCAGGGCGGCAAAGGAATCTTTTATGACCGGACTATCTGTTTCTTCTGACACAAATGACAATTTAAGGTTACGAATTTACAATTTGCACGATTAAGGTTATCTTATATAACAACACTGCTATGTAATTTTAATGGCTACGAAAACCTGTAACAGGTGTTTGTTAGATCCCATGCTGGTCAATCAAATAGATCAATGCAACCATTGAAGCGGCGCCAAGTTCAAGTTCGCGCTTGTTAACATTCTCAAATACATCATTAGGGGTGTGGTGGATATCAAAATACCGTTGCGAGTCGGGCAAATAACCAATTAATACCACCTTATTTGATTTTTCTTTAAGAGGGCCTATATCACTGCCGCCACCGCCCCAAACCAGCATATTTGACCCGTAAGGTGCAAGCAGTTTGCCCCAGTTATTGTTGATGTTTTGGAGCTCAGCTGCTGATACGCCATCAAATCCGAAGCCCCTTGGCGTAAAGCCTCCAAGGTCGGTTTCAATCGCTGCTATATGCTCCTCCTTGTTTTTTGCGGCAAGTTCTGCATATTTATCGCCTCCGCGGTCGCCGTTTTCTTCATTGATAAAAAATACTGCCCGTATGGAGTTTTTGGGTTTATATTCCATAACTTTCAGGATGCGTAATACCTCCACTGATTGCATTATTCCGGTGCCATCGTCGTGAGCTCCTTCGGCAAGGTCCCATGAATCTAAATGCCCCCCAACGATAATATAGCTATTGGGATGTTCAGTGCCCTTCATTTCGCCTACTACATTAAAAGAGGGTGCATCCGGCAACGTTTGGCAGTTTTGTTTAAAGTAAAATTTAATGGGTGCAGCACCCTTAAGCATAGAACTTAATTTATTGGCATCAATGGTTGAGATGGCGGCGGCCGGAATATTTACGCCGTCTTTAACATATAATGTTGCGCCGGTGTGCGGATAAATGTCCAGGCTTTCGGTTAATGAACGTACAATTACACCTACAGCGCCATATTTTGCTGCGGCTGCAGGGCCGGCAAAGCGTTGGTCGCCCGCTGTGCCATAAGCTTGAATCGTTTCAATGAACCGGGGATCAAATGGCCGGTTAAAAAACACAATTTTACCCTTTATCCCTTTTTCACCAAGTGTATCCAATTGTTTTAAACTATGTACTTCGATAATAGCAGCGGTTAAGCCGGTTTTGGGTGTGGCTACCGTCATGCCCAAAGCTGCTATATGCACAGGAACCCTGTTTTTGCCCTGGATTATAGCCGCTTCTTCTTTAGCGCCGCGAACCCAATGCGGCACCATCACGGGCTGTAAAAACACCGTATCAAAACCATAACTTTTCATTAACTTTTCTCCCCATACTATTGCTTTCTGCGCGTTTGCCGATCCGCTGATCCGCTGCCCGATATTTTTGCACAGGTAATGCAGGTTCCCGTAACATTGCCCGTTAACCAGTTCTTCATCATAAATTTTACGGATCATTAATGAATCCTGCGCTTTCAAAAAAGTAGTGGTTAATACCAGTGAAAAAAGGAGGGTAAGTTTTAATTTCATTTTAATATCTTTTAGCAAATGTAGTATTATAGCGAAAGAAAATTAAAAAATCCGAAATCAAACATCCTTGTCTGCGGCAGACAGGCGAATTCCGAAATCACGAGATCTTATTCCAGCTTAAGCCTTCTTCTTTTGATCGCAGCGACTGGTTTAAAATTTGATTTTCGGGAGCTGCCAAATGCGGGTCTTTCTCAAAAATGGTTTCTACAAACCGGCGAACGGTTATCAATAATTCCTGGTCGGTTACGATGTTGGCTAATTTCAGATCGAGTACACCGCTTTGCTGGGTGCCATCAATATTGCCCGGGCCGCGTAACTGTAAGTCGGTTTCGGCAATTTCAAAACCGTTATTGGTTTTCACCATCGTATCCAGCCTGATCCTGCCATCGCGGCTTAGCTTTATATGGCTCATTAAAATACAAAACGATTGTTCGGCGCCACGGCCAACACGGCCGCGGAGCTGGTGAAGTTGCGATAAGCCGAATCGTTCGGCATTTTCAATGATCATCACAGAAGCATTCGGGATATTCACGCCCACCTCAATAACTGTAGTGGCTACCATTATCTGGGTTTCACCTTTTATAAAGCGGTTCATTTCAAATTGCTTGTCGGCAGCGCTCATTTTCCCGTGAACGATACTGATCCGGAAATCAGGTAACGGAAATTCATGCGCCATTACTTCTGTGCCCTCCTCCAGGTATTTCAGGTCGAGTTTTTCACTCTCTTGTATCAATGGGTAAACAACATAAACCTGCCGTCCCCTGGCGATTTCCTGTTTCATAAAACCAAACATCCTTAACCGCTGGGCTTCATAAAAGTGTACGGTTTGTATAGGCTTGCGACCAGCGGGTAATTCATCGATTACTGATATATCCAGGTCTCCGTATAAAGTCATAGCCAGTGTACGCGGAATAGGGGTAGCTGTCATTACAAGAATGTGAGGCGGAACAGTGTTTTTACGCCAGAGTTTAGCGCGCTGCTCCACCCCAAAGCGGTGCTGCTCATCGATCACCACGAAACCAAGATTTTTAAACTGCACCTTATCCTCGATCAGGGCATGGGTGCCAATTAAAATTTTGAGCTCACCATTCTCTAATTTTTCATGCAGTACGTTTCGGGCTTTTTTTGTGGTGGAGCCGGTTAAAAGGGCCACTTCAATAAAATCATCGCCAATAAGTTCCTTTATGGTTTGATAATGCTGGTTGGCGAGTATTTCGGTGGGCGCCATAATGCAGGTTTGGAAACCATTGTCAATGGCGATCAGCATACTCATTAATGCCACTACCGTTTTACCGCTCCCTACGTCGCCCTGCAAAAGCCTGTTCATCTGAACGCCGCGCTGAGTGTCCAGCCTTATCTCTTTTAAAACCCGCTTTTGTGCATTTGTTAAAGGGAAAGGCAATTTATGGTGATAGAAATTGTTAAAAGTATCACCGACAGATTGAAAGATGTTCCCCTTAAACTTTTGCGTATGTAATAATTTATTTTTTAGCAGCTTTAATTGCAACAGAAAAAGTTCTTCAAATTTCAATCGGTAAACAGCTTCGTTGAGTTTTGCAGGGTCGTCCGGAAAGTGGATGTTCTTATAAGCCTCGGCCCTCCCGGTTAGTTTAAACCGGTTGATGATATATAGTGGCAGGGTTTCATGTACTTCCCGCAGGGACTGTTCCAGCAGGGCGGCCACAAGTTTCTGAATACCCTTGCTGTCAAGCGAATATTGCTTCAGTTTTTCTGTGGAATTGTATGCCGGCTGCAGGGTTAAATTGCCTTTACGCTGCTGCGCTTCGGCATTGTATAATTCCATTTCGGGGTGGGCCATTTGGGCCTTTCCGTTAAAAAAGCCAGGTTTGCCAAATAATACGTATACTTTACCTATTATCAGTGTTTTTTCTATCCATTTAACACCCTGGAACCATACGAGTTCGATAATGCCGGTATCGTCTTTGGCCTGGGCCACCAGGCGCCTGGTATGTTTTTCGCCTAAAATTTCGATATGGGTTAAACGCGCCAATACCTGTACATAAGGCAGTTCAGGCTGTATGTCTTTTATTTTGTAAAACCGCGTACGGTCAATGTATTTGTAGGGGAAATAATTAAGCAGGTCTTCAAAAAGCGCGATTTGCAATTCTTTTTTCAGCACACCGGCCCGGTTCAGGCCAACGCCTTTTAAGTACTCGATCGGGGTTTGAAATACGCTGCTATTCAATTAGTGGTTGGGTGAATTATTGAATTATTGGTTTTATAATTCTCCGAAGTTATAAATATCCTGTTTTTTTGAAAATACTAAGGCTTAAAAGCGGTAACTGTTATTTCAACATTCACATTTTTGGGAAGTGCTGCAACCTGTACGGTTTCCCTGGCCGGAAAATTGTCGCTGAAGTAAGTTCCGTAAACCTCGTTTACCTGGGCAAAATTTTGCATGTCTTTTAAAAAGATGCTGGTTTTTACAATATGGCTAAAGTCGACACCTGCTTCAACTAAAATAGCATTGATGTTTTCCATCACCTGTTTGGTTTCAGTTTTTATATCATCCAATACCAATTCGCCGGTGGCTGGGTTAATGGCGATCTGGCCAGAAGCAAATAAAAAATTCCCGGCCTGGATGGCCTGGCTATATGGGCCGATGGGAGCGGGCGCGTTGTTCGTGTTAATTACAGTTTTCATTAAATTTTTTGTTTTTCGTATTGTAAAAAGTTGACGTCGTATTAAGGCCTGATGAGCATTTAACGGTATGCAGCCATTGTAATCATCAGTGGCTGTTTGCAATTTGTATTGTTGAGTTATTTACTCGTTTGACCGTTATATTT
>NZ_CAIWNH010000481.1 GCF_903913935.1 uncultured Mucilaginibacter sp. | reverse complement strand
TCTGCATGATTCATTTATTTAATGTAACTTAGAGATCAAAATACCGTATCAAAAGGAATGAGGTTTTTATCCATTACATTACTGATCTTTATTTTATCCGTTTTTTCATCGTTTGCACAGGAAAGACAATACAGCACAACCAACAAGGAAGCGATAAAAGACTATGCTTTGGCGAGCCAGAGTCTGGATGAAAACCTATATGACGATGCCCTTGCTTTGTTACAAAAAGCCTTGCTGGCTGACAATAATTTTGTAGAGGCCCATGCACAACTGGCTGATCTGTACAGGATGATGAGGAAACATTCAGAAGCAGTTGCAGAATATCAAAAAATAATAGCTTTAAACCCTGAATTCAATAGGTCTGTTTATTTGAAAGCCGGTGAGGAAGAAATTACTTTGGCCCTGTACCAAGAAGCGCTAAACCATTTGGAAAAATATCTGACCTACCAAAATCTGACTACTCAAAATAATGCCAGGGCAAAAAAGCTGCTGGCTGATTGCAAATTCAGCTTAGAAGCAGTTCAACACCCGGTGCCATTTAAGCCTGTTAACATGGGCCCGGAAATAAACACCGCCGACGATGAATACATGCCAGTAGCTACAGCAGATGAAAGCATGCTGATATTTACGCGAAAAATAAACAACAACGAGGACTTTTATAAAAGTGTTAAAGTTGACGGTAAGTGGCAAACAGCTACCTACCTGAGCGACAGGATCAATACGCCGGAATACAACGAAGGGGCACAATCCATTACCCAGGATGGTAAATTTTTGTTTTTTACGGGTTGTAACCGCCCGGATGGCCTTGGTCATTGCGATATATATATCGCGCAGAAAAAAGGCGACGATTGGGGCAAACCGTTTGACCTTAGCCCCCCGATCAATACACCTGACTGGGAAGCTCAACCGTCTATCAGTGCAGATGGAAAAACACTATTTTTTGTAAGTAACCGTAAGGGTGGGTACGGTGGATATGATATCTGGAAGTCTACTTTAACAGACAAAGGCTGGGGCGAGCCAGAAAACCTGGGCCCCAACATCAATACAGCCTATAATGAACAATCGCCATTTATACATCCCGACGACAGTACCCTTTATTTCTCTTCAGACGGCTGGCCTGGTCTTGGCGGAAGGGATCTTTTTGTAAGCCGCATCAGTAAGGACGGACAGTGGCAAAAGCCGGTAAATATGGGCTATCCAATTAACACCAGCGGAGACGAAAACGGCTTGACAATAACAGCCGAAGGCACCCATGCTTTTTTCTCATCAAATAACCTGGATGGCTTTGGCGGATATGATATTTATACTTTTGAGCTCCCGGAGAACCTAAGGCCAAACCTGGTAACTTATGTAAAAGGAAAGGTAAATGATGCCAAAGACCTGCGCCCGCTGGAGGCGAATGTTGAAATTATCGATCTGCAAAAAAACGAACCCGTTTACGAAGATAACAGTGATGCTGCAAATGGGTCGTTCTTAGCCACGCTGAAATCGGGCAAAAACTATGGATTATATATTTCCAAAAGCGGCTACCTGTTTTATTCGCAAAACTTTTCACTGGTAGGTCATAAAGACAAAAACCCATACAATATTGCAGTTTTATTGGAGCCTATTGAAGTAGGCAACAAAGTGATATTGAATAACATCTTCTTCGATACCAATAGTTTTGAGCTAAAAACGGAATCACTTTCTGAGTTGGATAAATTAGTTGATTTTATGTCGCTGAATCCAACGTTAAAAATCGAAATATCGGGGCATACTGATAATGTGGGAAACGATCAGGCTAACCAGGTTCTATCAGAAAACAGGGCAAAATCTGTTTATCAATACCTCATTACAAATAAAGTTGATGCTGCCCGCCTGGTTTTTAAAGGCTACGGGGAAACCCAGCCCATCGCCCCAAATACTACAGATGAAGGACGCCAGAAAAACCGAAGGACCGAGTTTAAAATCATTTCGAAATAATCCGGCAGTTGGCAATTATCGAATAAGCATATGCTGCGTATCCGATAATACCACAGTCAACATTTTTAGGGTCATTTAGAAAAATTTCCGGAGATGAAAAAGTATCCTTTTCGCTTTAAAACCGGCACTTGCATTTTGAGTCCCTGAACCAAAGCATTTTCAACGCAGAGATAATTTAAACTTCCTCAACCTCTTTTACCAACCTCCCATTCTTAAATGCCTTTCGTGGCTTTAGCCCCAGTAACTCAAACATTGCCATATCAGTATCAAACGATGGATTTGGCGTAGTTAGCAGTTTCTCACCTGCAAAAATAGAATTAGCGCCTGCCATAAAGCAAAAGGCTTGTTCAACCAAACTCATTTCAGTACGGCCGGCCGAAAGGCGCACCACCGTTTTCGGCATAATAATTCGCGTTGTAGCAATCATTCGTATCATATCCCACACCGAAACTCTTGGCTGATCAGCCAAAGGTGTTCCCTGCACGGGTACTAATGCATTGATGGGTACTGACTCAGGGTGTTTGGGCAAATTGGATAACGTTTTGAGCATAGATATTCGGTCTTCAACAGTTTCGCCGAGGCCGATAATGCCCCCGCTGCAAACCGTGATCTTTGCTTTGCGTACATGTTCCAATGTTTTTAAACGCTCATCATAACTACGGGTAGTAATGATACGTTTATAATCTTCTTCGGATGTATCCAGGTTATGGTTATAAGCATACAAACCGGCATCGGCTAACCGTTGGGCTTGGCTTTCAGTAAGCATGCCCAATGTACAGCATACTTCCATATCCAGTTCATTAACGGCTTTTACCATTTCTATCACTTTATCAAAGTCGCGGTTGTCACGCACTTCACGCCAGGCCGCACCCATGCATAACCGTGACGCGCCACCTGCTCTTGCTTTTTCGGCCGCGGCAATCACTTCGTCCTTTGGCATGATTGCATGCACATCCACACCCGTATTGTAGCGGGCTGCCTGCGGGCAATAAGCACAATCTTCCGGGCATCCACCTGTTTTTATCGAGATCAGAGAACTGATCTGCACTTCTGCATAATCCTTATTTTCGCGGTGCACCGTTGCGGCTTCGTAAACCAGGTCTAAGAGCGGGCGGTGATAAATTTCAGCAATTTCTTCTTTTGTCCAATTGTATCGTACTTCGGTCATTCTATTTCTATGTAGGTATTTTTATATTTAATATTGAATTAATCAATGATGAATTAAATGATGATGGCTGTCTAACAACAATTTTGATGCAAACCACAACGGTAAAAAGAAACCGGCACAATCTGTAAACGTTGTGATAATGATAGACGAAGCGACCGCGGGGTCGATGCCTACTCTTTTTAAAATTAACGGGATGGAAGCCCCGGTAAGGCCGGCCACAACGAGGTTACCCGTCATCGCCAAAAATAAAACAAGCCCAAGCATCGGGTCCGAGTCGTAAAACCACGCAATAAAAAAAACAATCAGGCCATTTGCTGCCCCATTAAGCAACCCAACCAAAAACTCTTTTAAAACGGCATTATATGATTGTTTGTCGGTAAGGTCGTTTAAAGATATACGCCTAACAGTTACCGCCAGGGCTTGGGTAGCGGCATTACCGCCCATACCGGCAATTATGGTCATGTACGCCGCTATTGGCGCTATTAAAGTTACCGTACTATCAAAATGCCGGATAACCGAAGCCGCCAGGTATGCAGTAGCCAGGTTGATGACCAACCACGGAAGCCTGCTTTTTACAGCATCTTTCCAGTTACCGCTCAACTCTTCATCTTCAGAAACGCCCGAAAACTTTAAAATATCTTCGGTGCTTTCCTGTTCCATTACGTCGATGATGTCATCAACAGTGACCCGCCCAAGCAGCTTCATATTATCATCAACAACAGGGATCGTTGTTAAATTATACTGAGAGATCAACCCGGCAACATCTTCCTGGTCCATCTCAGCTTTTACAAAAACAAAATCTGTATTAACCAATTCGCGAACATGGGCGTCGGATTTCGCCTTCAGAATATTTTTTATGGATAATATTCCCTGTAAAATATCGTGATCGTCTACCACGTAAACGGTATAAAACTCCTCCATCTCCTCCGACTGCCGAATGATCTCATCTAAAGCATCTTTCTTTTCAAGATTGATATTAACTTTTACAATTTCGGAGTTCATTATACCACCGGCAGTATCTTCGGGGTATCTCATCAGGGCGCGGATACTCTCCGCATCTTCCTCGTCCAGGTCCTCTAAAATCTCCTGCTGCTCATCTTCATCCAGCTGTGAAATAATATCAGTAGCATCATCATAATCAAGCTCCTCAACAATTTCCTGCCTTTTTTCAGGATCGAGGTTGATAAGCAGCTCACCAGGACGGTGCTCTTCATCCATTTCCGAAATTACCTCCGAAGCAATGTCTGTGGGGAGAATATTGATGATCCGTTCTTTAGCTTCCAGGGGAAGTCTTTCAAACAACAAGGCAATCTCCGAAGCATGATATTCCTTCAGAACACTCTCAAGCTCAGCATCATTACCTTGCAGCGCAGTTTCAATGCGCAGCAGGTCGGTTTTATCTATTTCAAATGATTGCATTTG
>NZ_CAIWNH010000480.1 GCF_903913935.1 uncultured Mucilaginibacter sp. | reverse complement strand
TTTGTTTCTGGATAAAATAAATACCAGATAAGATTGTTAACAATCACCTGATAATTGAAGAACCGCCTTTTGCAGGCGGTTTTTTTGTGGATAAAAATCAAGCTTTTAACTATTTATTTTTAAGGATTTAACAATAAATTCATACCCAGGTTCGATGTGTTTTACCCTAATTAATTATGTGGCCCTTTACTAAAAAAATCAAGCAACCGGCATGCCAGCCGGTGGTTGCCTGCAATACGGTTTTGTGTATTCCTGGTACCTGGAAAGACGTTGAGGATATTGCAAATACCGTTTTCTCCATAAACGAAGGCACTTACATGGTTGTTGGAGATTTGCTCATCAACCCGCAGGCCGCGCAATTTTATAAATTTGAAATAAAAGAGCAAGATGAAAACATGGCAGCATCATTCGAAACATTAGGGAAGACGACAGGCATCACGGACGTCGGGCTAAGTAAGATCAGGAACCATAATTATGTGATATACATCACCGGTAAAACCGGTAGTTTAAACGAGGCCCACCAACTGGCACTCGCAGGTGTGGCGGTGCTTAACGCCGGCGGCATCGGGGTACGGATAGATACTACAGGTAAAGCATTTGAAAAACAAAAATGGCTCAAATACCTCACAAATTTTGTTTAGGCCGACCTGTTTGAGATGTTTGTAACGAGTTCAGTTACCGACGAAGGAAAGAATGTTTTCTCCCGGGGGATGCATAATCTTGGTCTGAAAGACACATTAGTTTGTGGCGAAGAACTTCAAAACGCGGTCGACCTGATCAATGTATTCGGGTATTACCAGGTTTTCGACAAGCCGATTATCCATCAAAATGAATTTTTCCAGCCCGATCCTCAATCCGGCCAATATTTGATCACTGAAGAAATTAATCAGCCATTCAGCGACAATGAGCTGTTTAATAACCCTTATGGCATGTGGAAGCTAAGACGTTTCGCGCATTAATGGGTATAGTTATAACGATAATCAAAAAATGAAACATAAAAATGGAGGAGATCAGGGAAACAGGTGGCGCACGGATCGGAATGGCGAATGCTACCTGGCCGATGGCCACATTGATTGTAAATCAACAAACTTTACAATTAAAGGCATCCATATTAGGCGACCTGGTTTTTAAATCTTCTGACATCATCAGTATTGAACCATATACGCTAATCCCGGTATTAGGGCAAGGAATAAAAATCAATCATACGGTAGCAGGATATAACAAAAAGTTATATTCTGGACTTTTGGAAGCCCCGAAGCATTGATCAGGAAAATAAAGCAAACAGGTTTTTTAGTAAATGCAAATTCAATTCCTGCCGACGTAGCTGCAAGAGTAGTAACTGCTCAGGCCCGCGGCAGTATCCCTGTGAAGAAATCAGCTGCAATCGTGATCGTTTTGATTTGGAATGTATTGTTTTTATACGATATAATAAGATTCTTAAATGGAGAGCATAATGGCTTTCCCCTGGGTATTGGCGCTCAATTAGCCCTTGCTTTTGTTTTTCTGATTTGCCTGCTTTTATTAATAAGCGCCCCGGTAAGAACCCTTATCCTAAAACCTGGCATGGAGTTAAATGGCATTAAAATCTTCCTCATTTTTATCGTGATGATTGCAGTTGTAATGTTTACAGCCATATCTATTTTTCCAAAATAAAAAACCGTTGTTAAACTCTTGAAAACGATCGTCAGTTGGCATCATCCAAAGGGTAACTGATCCCAGCAATCGCACGTATTTTATCAAGCGTTTCCATTAGTAAAAGCGTATCGGCAAAAGGTATCACCGGGCTTTCGGTTAAACCGCTCCTTAAACAATCATTTACATGCCTGGCTTCATACTGGTAACCAAACCCTGGTTCTTTATGCACAGGGATACCCTCGACACTGTCCACCCTTTCCTTATAAAACTCAATGGTGGATGATGGTTCATAAAATCTTGAAGTTAGCCTGATCCTTCCCTCGCTGCCGCATATGTCTGCTTCTGTTGCCAGATTGGACGAAAAGGTAGAAAACAATTGCGCCATCGCCCCATTATGATAGCGAAAAAGGATGGCGCACTGCTCATCAACACCGGTTGAAGCAGGTGTCATTACCGCGTTGATATGATCGGGCGTACCCAATATGCTCATCGCCATAAAAACATTATAAATCCCGATATCCATTACGGTACCGCCGCCCAATACAGGATCAAACAACCTTACCGGAATTGGTGGCGTTGGTTTAAAACCAAAGTTGATCAATACCGACCTGATCTCGCCAAGCAGCCCCTGCCCTACCATTTCCTTCACTTTTAAATAATGAGGATGGAACTTTGTCCACAAAGCCTCCATTAAAAATACCTTCTTTTCTTTCGCCAGGCTAACCATTACCTCAGCCTGCCTGGTGTTCATGGCAAAAGGCTTTTCGCATAACACGGCCTTCCCATGGTTTACACAAAGTAAAGTATTTTCATAATGCAGGTTATGTGGTGTAGCAATGTAGATGACATCCACTTCAGCGTTTTCGGCCAGATCCCGGTAGCTATCATGAGTATATTTTACAGGGAAGTCTTTGGTGAAATCATCCGCCGATGCCTTCGATCGAGAGCCAATGGCATTTAATTCAGCCCCTTCAACCAGTTTAAGATCGGATGCGAATTTTCGGGCGATGCGCCCTGCACCTAAAATGCCCCACCGGATGGTTTTCATTCTTAAAGTTGAGATAAATTGAGATACAATACTAAGAAGTTAAATGTCATTAACGGCCTTTAGACGACTATATTCTTGAATATTGTTACAAATCGTCATTGTTTGCGTATCCATATAAACATTATCTTAGCTCCATCTTATCCTGTAATTATGTTTAAACCTTTACTCATTTTATCAACAATAACCGTTTTTTTCTTTTTTACGGCCAATGCCCAAACCGATACTTCAGCATATGATCTCGGTCGGGTATCTGTAAAAAAACAATTCACCCAAAGTATTACCATAAAAAGCAGCGACCTCGAAAGAATGCAGTTCAGCAACCTGGCCGAAGCAATAAACGTTTGGCTATATGGCACTTATTCAAATGGATCTACACTAGTGTACGTTGTTGATGGCAACATCATCACCGATGTTAACGCCTACAGTATTTTTGACTTGGAAGAAATAACACTGGTGCAGAATGCAATTGCACAGGTAAGCGGTGCAGGCCCGGCCCAGCAACTGGTATTTATCAAATTAAAAACCAACAGGCCCGGCAAACAGGGTATCGAAGCTGCAGGCCAAAGCAGTTTGGTGAATATGGCTAACCGCCCGTATAACGCAGGCGCAAAATCCACATCAAACTTATATCATCAATATTATCTATCCGGGTATAAAAACCTCGATTCGGTACAGATGGGCGTTTCTGCCGACTACCAGCACGATGTGATGCCGGTTTTAAAATCAAGTTATTATAATTCAGTTGATCCTTTTCATTTTGACCGGTTTAAATTTAACGGGTATTTAAATGCCAATGTGTGGAAAGGCACCAGTATAAATTTCGGAATAAATTATGTACCGCACACCGACGCCTATGCTGCCGATTATAATTATGCAAATACAACAGCGCTGGAAAATAACGTCATAAAAGGAGGTGCTGCTGAACACATGGCCAGCTCCAACATTTCTGTTAATAGTAAAATCATTCCAGGCTTGATCAACACATTGTCCGGAGCCTATTCACACTACAATTATTTTGAAGCTGACTCCGTGAGCTTGTTGATCGTTACTTCCGGTAACCCGATTGAAAATGCGAAGTCATTCCAGGGATCTTATAACAAAATTTCTAATTTCTTATTAAAGGATAATTTAATTTACCATAAAAAAGCTGGCAGCTTTGATTTTGAACCGGCACTTAATTTTTCATATCGTAAATATGATAATAAAGCTGTTGATTCAGCCTCCTATTTGCAAACTTACGGCCAGGGTGGTATCCCGACTTATAATTTAAGCAAGCAAAGCGAACAATATACTGTTAAATTATACTTACTTACGCCATCAATAAATATCAGTTATAAAGATGTATTTAATCTGCAGGGCGGTTTCGTCAGCCTGTTAAATTCTGGTAAAGATTTTAATCCTGATTATAAAATACCGAGGTTATTCCCGTTTTTGTCAACCTCAGTAGATGTTTTTAAACTGGCAGGGCTGAAGGATATCAGCCTGATGGTGTTTGGCTCCTTTTCGCGCCAAAATAGTTTACTTGATGACCCTTACGCCACATTAGGACAATCACCCTCAAGTGTTTCACTAAATCAGGGTAACACTTTAAGTTTTAACAGCTTTGGGAACCTGCTCATTTATCCGACAGCTAATTTTGATCCTTTAAAAGAACTGAATAATTACCAGGCTGGGTTGATATTGGGCTTGTCCAAAAATTTCTTATTCAGTTACAACTTCCAGGAGAGCTACAGCCCGGGCCTTTTGCCGGAATATATCCCTTTTGGTATCAATGGTTATGAGCTTGTATATATTTATTATTATGCAAAAGAGGTTACTAACCGTATAGGGCTAAATTATACTTTACGCGCAAGCGCCTTTAGCTGGAGAACGGGGCTAAATATCGCTGAGGAAAAATTTCAAATCTCCGAATCTAACGTTAATGCCGCCGCATATGCTTCCTATTTAAACACGGGGCACCGTTACAGCGGAGGTTTTACCAATCGCTTTAGCTGTAAAAACCTATTTGCCGGCCTCGATATTTTATACCAGTTAGGTCAGCGTCCTGTTAACCTAATTGGTTTTGTTCCGGGCGGCGGTGTCACACCTGCTCATGTTAATTCCGTATCCCTTCAAAGCCTTTACTTTGGCTCACAGGTAAAAATGAACAGGGTAAAATATGCGGAAGTTTTCGCCAGTTTCCGCAACATCGCGCAAAATAATTCAGGGGATATTACTGATAACCGTAGATTTTACGGGCTTGGGGTGAAGGTGGGATGGTAATCTGCTCTTTTTACAACCATTACAACAACTAAAACACTTTACGCCGAGCCTAAAATATCAACCCTAAAGCAATTCCGATGATGATTACCACCGGCGCTTTAATTTTAGTGTAATTTAGTAAAAGGAAAGTGCCCGCCATAATTAAATAGGCCAGCCAATTCAACCCGAAGGGTTTGGTGAGCAATATTAAAGCCGTTGCCATAAAGCCAACGGCAACCGCATTAATGCCGCTTAAGGAGTTACGGATCCGGGTTATCTTTTTGAGGTCATCCCAAAAAGGGACAATAAATAAGATGAGGATAAGCCCGGGCATATTTAAACCGATAACTGCTACCAGGCTGCCAATTATCTGCCCAACTATTCCATGCCCTTTATTGCCCATAGTCATACCTCCTAAAAATGAGGAAAATGAAAAGGTGGGCCCAGGTAAAACCTGCTGAAGCGCAAATCCCGAAAGGAATTCAGAATTACTGAGGTAGTGTTTCGCCTGCACAAACTCGGTGTACATTAGTGGCACCAAAACTTGTCCTCCACCAAATACAAGAATGCCGTTACGGTAAAAGTTTTCAAATAAACGTATCGGCAAACTTATGGCTGACGTTTGTTTTACAATGGCGCCCAATGCAGCAAAAAACAATAATACACCAATAAAATAAGTCACTTTATTGGGATTCACATTGGCAAATAATTTTACCCTTAATTCACTTTCTTCCCCTGGCGTTTCCAGTGCAGAAGATACGATGCCCCCCAGTAAGATCAGTATCGGAAAAGCATAAGCATTTTGTAAGATCAGCGTCACGATAAGCGAGCCAATAGCCAGGCTGGCGCTTGTGCGGCTTTTTAAAAATTTATGGGCAAAAGTATAAGTTGCATAAGCCACAATACCTACCGCTACTGGCTGCACAAAACGCAAAACTTCGGTAAATTTAGCGTGCCCGGCAAACATTTTATAACTGATGGCTGCCAGGCACATCACTGTAGCCGACGGTAATATCCATATCAAAAACGTAATAATGGCCAGCCGCAGCCCTCCTACCTTCCATGCAATACCTACAAGTGTTTGGGTTGATGCCGGGCCAGGGAGCAATTGTGCCAATGCATTTAATTCGATCAGTTCCTGTTCGGTGATATAACGTCTCCTCTCTACAAATTCGCGCAGCAAAACTGCAATATGCGCCTGCGGACCGCCAAAAGCCGTAAACGTATAAATAATTACATCACGAATAAATAAAAGTTGCCGTTTCTTCATGGGTTCATTAGTTCATTTGTTCACTGGTTCATTAGTGCAAAGCCCATTACCTTACATCAAGGCACCAATGAACTAATGAACCAATGAACTAATCGTCCTCCTCCATCAATTCATCATAAACCGCTCTTAATTCCGAGAAGGCATGGTTATCATTTTTTTCACGGGTTATCTTCATGCCGGTTTCATAGGTGCTTATCGCTTCTTGTTTTCGGCCAAGTGCTTCATAAAGTTTACCTAAATGGTAATAAGTACCTGTGTAACCCGTATGGTTCTTAACCAGGTCCTCATAAAATACCAGGGCTTTATCCGTTTCCTTCAAGCGTAAATATTCAGTTGCCAGGGCATATTTCAAAAACGGATCTTCCGGTTCGTTTTTTATAAATTCCAGCAACTTTTCTAATCTGTTCGTCTGCATTTTAAACTCTATCTTTTTTAACTAAATTTGCACAAACCTGATTGTACACTATATTCATATGTGGTAACATATCCAGGCCCGCAATACTTTTTAGAAACTGAATAACGCGATGAAGATACTGGTTTGCATAAGTAACGTCCCTGATACCACGACAAAAATAACTTTTAACGAGAATAACACGCAATTTAATACCACGGGCGTGCAATTTATATTAAATCCATACGATGAGATTGCATTGGCACGTGCCATTGAGTTAACTGACGGGGGCAATGGATCAGTAACAGTAATAAATGTGGGCGAAGTGAATACCGAACCCACCATCCGCAAAGCGCTGGCCATTGGAGCAACCGATGCTGTCCGGATCAACGCAAAGCCGCATGACGCATGGTTTGTGGCTTACCAGATAGCCCAATATGTTAAGGCTAACCCTTTTGATCTGATCTTAACCGGACGCGAATCGATAGATTATAACGGCGCAAAAGTTGGCGGGATGATTGCGGAGCTTTTAGATTTCCCTTCTGTTTCGATCATTAAAAAATTAGAGATCGGGGGGACTAATATCACGGTTGAACGCGAAATTGAGGGTGGTAAAGAAATATTGACCATACCTCTGCCAATTGTTGCAGGTACAGCCGAAGGTGTTGCTGAACCCAAAATACCCAATATGCGCGGAATTATGTCGGCACGTAGCAAGCCGCTTACCGTTATTGAACCCGTCGGGATAACAACAAATTCTGAAATAATCAGTTATGAAACACCCGCGCCACGCGGACAAGTAAAACTTATTCCGGCAGATGATGTTGCCAAACTGGTTGAGTTATTGCATGAAGAAGCAAGGGTAATTTAAAATTTTTAATTTATACATTCTTATCTGATATATATGCCGGTTTTAGTTTACGCCGAGAACGCCGAGGGGAAATTCAAAAAATCAACTTTTGAGGCAATATCTTATGCCAGGGCCATCGCCAACCAAAATAACACTACACTTACCGTAATTTCCATCGGTGACGTAAATGCTGCGGAATTGGCCGGCCTTGGTAAATACGGTGCTGAAAAGGTACTGAATGTTTCAAATGGCAAATTAAAACAATTTGTAAACCAGGCCTACGCTGCTGTAGTCGCTGAAGCCGCAAAAAAAGCAGGCGCCGATATTGTTGTGTTGTGCAACTCTTTTTCGGGCCGTGGATTGGCACCGCGCATTGGCGTAAAAATGGAAGCTGGCGTAGCAGACGGCGCGGTTTCGCTACCCGACCAATCAAACGGAAAATTCACCGTCAAAAAAACCGCATTTTCAGGTAAGGCTTTTGCTTTGGTTGAATTAACTTCGACCAATAAAGTAATTTCACTTAGCCCCAATTCATATAAAGTTGTTGACACCGGGTCAACTGCTGTAGTAGAGGATTTTAATCCTGAGGTTAAAGCAGCTGATTTAACTACCATCATTAAGGAAATTGTACGCTCAACTGATAAAGTTTCCTTACCTGACGCCGATATTGTTGTATCAGGCGGACGAGGGCTTAAAGGGCCCGAAAACTGGGGAATGATAGAAGAACTGGCAAAAGAAATGGGAGCTGCTACAGCTTGTTCTCGCCCGGTTTCTGATGTTGACTGGCGTCCTCACCACGAGCACGTAGGCCAAAC
>NZ_CAIWNH010000479.1 GCF_903913935.1 uncultured Mucilaginibacter sp. | reverse complement strand
ATGATGCGGCCGAAAAAATAGCCCGCTCAGGTAAAGAAGCATTAAACTCATTTGCCGAAGGAGATGAAAAACGGATGATGATGATGGGCTTAAAACGCTTCACCAAAACTGATGATGTGAATACAACCCAGGCCCGCAGAAATATTGCGGCTAAACTGATAGCTGAGAATAAATATTGTTTTTAAATAGCTGTAACCAAAAAATCAAATCAATTCTTTGTGAACTTCGTGCCTTCTTTGTGTTCTTAGTGGTAAAAAAATAACCACAAAGGACAAATGGATTTTCACAAAGGGCACCAAGTAACTTTAACACAAAATCTTAAATGAAGATATTAGTCTGTATCAGCCAGGTGCCGGATACCAGCACCAAGGTTGTTTTAAAAGATAACAACACTGCAATTGAAAGCAACGGGGTTACCTATATCATTAATCCCTATGATGAATGGTACGGCCTTATCCGGGCCATCGAATTAAAAGAAACCGGCGTAGCCAGCCAAATAGACCTGGTAACGGTAGGCAAGGCAAATACCGAACCCGTTATCCGGAAAGCACTGGCGCTTGGCGGCGATAAAGCCATAAGGATAGATGTAGAGAGTAACGACCCTTATCTAACCGCCGTTTATATCGCCGATTATGCCAAAAGCGAGAATTACGACCTGATCCTTTGCGGCAAGGAATCTATCGATTATAACAACGGCACCGTTGGTTCCATGCTTGCTGAATTGCTGGATATGGATTATATCGGTTTTGCCACAGGTATCCAAATTGAAGGAACAAACGCTATTGTAAACCGGGAGGTTGAAGGCGGCGAAGAAACCGACACCTGTAATTTCCCTTTGGTGATCTCCTGCCAAAAAGGGGTTGCAGAGGCCCGGATACCTAATATGCGGGGCATTATGGCCGCACGCACCCGGCCACTCAACGTGGTAACACCCTCAGCTGTTGAACCTGTTACTTCTATTTTGTCGTATGAACTTCCACCTGCCAAAGCAGGTGTAAAATTAGTCGACCCTGCCGATATGGATCAACTGGTTAAACTGTTGCACAGCGAAGCAAAAGTAATTTGATCCTTAAACATCATTGATTAATATTTAATAAAGAAATAAAATGTCTGTAATTGTTTTTGTTGAACATGATGGCGGGATCATCAAAAAGAAAAATTTTGAAGCTGTTCAGTATGCCGCTGTAATTGCCCAAAAAACCGGCGCTACCGTAACTGCGGTGATCCTCGGCAATATTGCCGATGCTGAAATTGAAAAGCTCGGGGAATACGGCGCGCAAAAAGTATTGCATGTTGAAGATAAACGGCTGGATGAATTGCATCCACGTGCTTATACAAGCGCCATTTTAACTGCCATTGAAAAAGAAAACGCGAAAATAATTGTCGCCCTAAATGATATTAACGGCAGGGCCGTTGCGCCACGGATTGCCATTAAATTAAAGGCAGGCCTCCTGGCCGGCGCCCTCACCTACCCCGACCTGGATAAGGGCTTTGTGATAAAAAAAGCGGTTTACGCCGGCAAAGCGTTTGCTTACGTTAATATCACCAGCGATGCAAAGGTGATCATGCTGATGCCAAACACCTTCCCTCTTGTCAAATCAGAAGGAAAGGCTACCATTGAAAAACTGGCGGTGAACTTTGGCGCTAAGGACTTCGGCATAAAAGTAAAAGAGGTAAGCAAAGTAACCGGCGAAGTATCGCTTTCAGATGCTGCCTTGGTAGTTTCCGGCGGTCGTGGGATGAAAGGGCCGGAAAACTGGTACCTGATTGAAGACCTGGCCATGGAGCTGGGGGCCGCAACAGCCTGTTCACGCCCGGTGTCCGACGCCGATTGGCGGCCTCATCATGAACATGTGGGCCAAACCGGCGGCACTATCCGCCCCGACCTTTATATCGCTGTTGGCATTTCAGGTGCCATTCAACACCTTGCGGGTGTAAACGGCTCAAAGACGATTGTGGTGATTAACCGCGATCCAGAAGCGCCGTTTTTTAAAGCAGCAAATTATGGCGTTGTGGGCGATGCAATGGAAGTTTTGCCGAGGCTGACCGAAGCAGTTAAAAAATTCAAACTACATAAATAAAACCATGACTTTTTTTTATGAAGGGCAAGTTTTATGGGCGCAGATAGATGCTAACCAGCATATGCGGCACACAGCATATGGCGATTTCGGGGCACAGGCCAGGTTAGGCTTGCTGGAGTACGTGGGCTTAACGCCGGCTGTGCTGTATGGCCATAAAATCGGGCCGGTACTATTCAGGGAAGAGTTGATTTACCTGCGCGAGATCGGGATCAATGAGCATATAAAAGTAACCTGTGAAATTATAAAATCACGCCCTGATGGTTCGCGATGGTCTATGCGGCAGGAGTTGTTCCGTGGCGATGGTATTAAGGCAGCTATTATTGTTGCCGATGGCGCATGGATAGATATGGAAAAGCGAAAGCTTGCCGTATTGCCACCTGACCTAATTGATTTATTTAAACACGCCCCAAAAAGTCACGATTATATGGAAGAACCCAATAAACCCGTTATATCGTAAAGATCAACATTGTACCAATGGAACTAAAAGAAGCATTTGACAACGCAGTTGCGGCAAGTAAAACCCTGAATGCCCGCCCCGATAACGAAACTTTATTGCAACTCTACAGCTTGTTTAAACAGGCTACTGAAGGCGATATCAACACCGATAATCCGCCGGGGATGTTTGATTTTGTAGCCAAAGCAAAATACGACGCATGGTTAAAATTAAAAGGAACTTCCGCTGAAAATGCCATGGAAAAATACGTCAGCCTGGTGAAGCAACTCATTGGAAATTAATTTCCGAAATTTTGACAAATGTTTCCGCCATATAGCCCTTTGTTTTTCGCTTGGAAAAAGGATATTTGTTAATATAAGCCAATACCAAATTATTTTATTCTACCAGTT
>NZ_CAIWNH010000478.1 GCF_903913935.1 uncultured Mucilaginibacter sp. | reverse complement strand
TTTCCTGTTCAAAATCATTACTTTTGCGGCGGTAAAAGTACAAATCGAAACTCTTGCAATAAAATTTTGTTGCAGATTATACAAAAGTTTTTAGATTTGATAATTATCAGAATTTATTTTTCCTTTGCACAAATTTTTTATTAATCATTAAACTATAAGACTATGTCTGATATCGCTTCAAGAGTAAAAGCTATTATCGTAGAAAAATTAGGTGTTGACGAAAGTGAAGTAACACCCGAAGCTAGCTTCACCAATGATCTTGGTGCTGACTCGTTGGACACCGTGGAATTAATCATGGAGTTTGAAAAAGAATTTAACGTAGCTATTCCTGATGACCAGGCAGAAACTATTGGTACTGTAGGGCAAGCGGTTGCTTACCTTGAAAAAAACGTTAAATAAGAACTCCCCAATTGTATTAAATGGAGTTTAAAAGAGTTGTTGTAACCGGGCTTGGAGCACTTACTCCGATTGGCAATACTGTTCCTGAATACTGGGAATCGTTGATCAATGGAGTGAGTGGCGCTGCCTTAATTAAAAGTTTTGATACCGAAAAGTTCAAAACCAAATTTGCGTGCGAAGTAAAAAACTTTGACGCGGATGGATTTTTAGGCAGAAAAGATGCCAGGAAACTTGATCCCTTTGTTCAGTATGCCTTATTCTCTACAGAAGAAGCCGTAAAAGACGCCGGGGTTGATTTTGCTACACTGGATACCAGCCGTATAGGCGTTATCTGGGGTTCTGGTATCGGAGGGTTAAAAACATTTTTAGACGAGGTAACCAACTTCGCCAGAGGTGATGGTTCTCCCCGTTTTAATCCTTTCTTTATTCCAAAAATGATAGCGGATATCGCCCCCGGGCATATTTCTATCAAATATGGTTTACGCGGACCAAATTTTTCGACGGTTTCTGCCTGCGCTTCCTCAAATAATTCGCTGATTGATTCATTTAACTATATCCGTTTGGGTAAAGCGAATATGTTTATCAGCGGCGGTTCTGAAGCGATCATTAATGAAGCCGGTATAGGCGGGTTTAATGCTATGCATGCACTTTCCACCCGGAATGATGATCCTGCAACGGCTTCGCGCCCGTTTGACCTTGACCGCGATGGATTTGTTGCGGGTGAAGGCGCCGGAACCATTATTTTAGAAGAATTGGAGCACGCCAAAGCAAGGGGTGCTAAAATTTATGCTGAAATGATTGGCGGCGGCATGAGTGCCGATGCCTACCACATGACTGCTCCGCATCCGGAAGGACTTGGCGCTGCACTGGTAATGAGGCATGCCTTACAGGATGCTGGTATAACCCCTGCCGACATTGACTACGTCAACGTTCACGGTACGTCGACCCCAATCGGCGATCCGCAGGAAGTTAAAGCGATCCAGGATGTATATGGTGATGAAGTTTACAGGATCAATATCAGTTCCACCAAATCAATGACAGGGCACTTATTAGGCGCTGCTGGTGCGGTTGAAGCTATTGCCGCTATATTGGCAATCAAAAATGATATGATACCGCCAACGATCAACCACTTTACCGATGATCCGGCTTTCGACCCTAAAATTAATTTTACCTTTAACAAGGCACAACAAAGAGTAGTAAATATTGCTCAAAGCAACGGTTTCGGGTTCGGCGGACACAATGCTTCCGTGATATTTAAAAAGTACGAAGAATAAAATAACCGGATGCCTATAAGTCGTTTTTACAAACTCTACATATCTCCCAATAGAAAATACGTAAAGGTTTTAAAAAACTTGCTGGGTTTTGTACCCGGCAATTTGTCGCTTTACAAGATGGCGTTCCGCCATAAATCGGTAGCGCAAAACGTTAAAAAGGGCGTAAAGAACAGTAATGAAAGGCTTGAATTTTTAGGTGACGCAGTTTTGGGCAGCGTTGTTGCCGAGGTGCTTTTTAAATTATACCCTTATGAAGATGAGGGATTTTTAACTGAATTACGTTCAAAGATAGTTAGTCGTGTTAACCTTAACCAACTGGCCCGCAAACTTGGTTTTGATAAACTGATTGAGTATGATAGCCGGATGCTCAACTCATCAAGGCAGGGATCATTACTTGGCGACGCGTTTGAAGCCCTGGTTGGTGCTATTTACCTGGATAAAGGTTACGATTTTACCCGCAGCTTCCTGGTGAACCATATTATCAAATCACACATCGATATCCACACGCTGGAGCAGACGGAAACCAATTTCAAAAGCAAACTGATAGAGTGGTGCCAGCGCCACAGCAAGGACATAGCGTTTGACCTGATCAGCAATGAGGAATGTGAAAATGTGAAATTATTTACCGTACAGGCTATTATTGACGGTGAAGTAATGGGCCTTGGCAAGGAGTTCAATAAAAAGAATGCCGAAAAACTGGCTGCCGAAAAAGCCTGCGAAACGCTGGGAATTTAGCCCCTACCCCCCCTTAAAAGAGAATATTATTGGTTTAAAAGGTGTAATATTTAACACCGAACAATGAATTTTGAAGTAAACTTCGGCGTTCGTTATTCGAAATTCATTGTTCGTTATTTCCATCCTAAAGCGAGTAGAAATCCCTCTCATTTTATCGTTCCATCATCCAAAGAGACCGGCGCCAGGGATTTATTAGTTGTAGTAAAAACAGGTTTGGGCTGCGTTATCCTTAATTTATTCAGAACGTAAAAATCGTAGTTCTTTTTTACTTTTTTCATCAGGTCGTAATCATTCCAGGCTTTAATATCTTCGTACGAGGGACGGTAATACTCCATAAACTTCTTCACGGTAGTATCGGGGGCGTTGGTTACCTTTTTTACAAGGGCAACGGTATACCTTCTGTCAACCGCCGATGCTTCCAATTCAGCCCTGGTATAGTTTTTAAACCGGCGCAGATTGGCCGCATCCTTTCCAAACCACGTGTGCAGGTCGTTTAGCGGGTTTAATAAAACAGACAATAGCGGCGGATCGCCGTTATAATAAACCCCTTTACGGTTATAATCCTTTAAAACATCATTTAATTCCTGTTTTTTTGATTCGCCCTGTACGGTTACGGTGTTCAGTTTAATTACCGGCTGCATATAAACCGGCATATCGCTTCCGTTCAGCACAACAATTTTTTGTTCGGTAAAATCATCTTTTGTAAAACGCAGGGTATCGCCAACAGCAGCTTTAATAGTAAACCAGCCCAGCTCATCGCTCATTATCAGCTCCCCTGTTTTTAAATTATGGATCACTACCTGCGGAACCCTTTCGCCGCTTAATTTCTTGGATGTTACGCCGCGTATAGTCAATATTTGTTGCGCCCCGGCATTTAAACAAGCGGATATGCATAAAACAAACAAGGATAAACAGCCGATGCGCATGCTAATAAATTGAGGTACAAACTTAAAGATAGTATTTGAGAGCAAATGTGAAAAAGTGTTAAAGAAGTCGGAAAAGTCCGAAAGAAAAAAGCCGTAGATAGATAGTGGCACCGATTTAACTTCCGGACTAAATCCCTATCTTTGCGTATGATAAAATCCATGACCGGCTATGGAATTGCCAGTTTTGACTCCGGGAGTACAAAATATACCGTCGAGATAAAATCACTCAATAGTAAATTCCTGGAATTGTCGCTGCGGCTGCCAAAATCTTTTACCGAAAAAGAATTTCAGTTGCGTAATGAATGCAGTAAGCAAATTGAACGCGGTAAAGTAAACCTTTCTTTCAACGTTGAAAAAGCCGACTCGACGGTGAAAGCTGCCGGAATTGATAAAGAATTGCTTAAACACTATTATGAGCAATTAAAAGCAGTTAGCCTTGATTTTAATGAGCAATCCAATAATTTACTGGAATTAGCGCTCGGCTTACCCGAAGTGATTAAATACGCCGAGGAAACTGTTTCGGAAGAGGAGTGGAAAGTAGCAGATAAAACATTTAAACAGGCTTTAGCAGCGTTTCAGCAATTCAGGATAGATGAGGGTAAGATACTGGAGCAGGATACAAAAATGCGTATCGGCATCATCTTAAAAAACCTTACGCTGATTGAGATAGAAGAACCTAAACGGGTTCCGGTGATCAGGGAACGTTTAAACCAGTTTTTAGCCGAAGCCGTTGGCCGCGAAGCCATCGACCAGAACCGTTTTGAGCAGGAACTGATCTACTATATTGACAAGCTTGATATTACTGAAGAAAAGATCCGCCTGAACGCGCATTGCGATTATTTTATTGAGACGTTAAAAAATGACGATGCCAATGGCAAAAAACTGGGTTTCATCTCCCAGGAAATAGGCCGCGAAATAAATACGCTGGGCTCAAAAGCCAATGATGCCAATATTCAAAAGCTGGTAGTAGGCATGAAAGAAGAATTGGAAAAAATTAAAGAACAACTACTGAACGTATTGTAGTTCATAGTTGATGGTTCATGGTTCATGGTAGAAAGCAAAAGCCGAATATCATCCTATGCTCCACACTATGAACCATGAACTATGAACCATGAACCAGGAAGGTAAACTCATCATATTTTCGGCACCATCAGGAGCAGGTAAAACAACCATTGTTCAGCACTTGCTTGGTAAAGTACCGCAGCTTGAGTTTTCAGTATCGGCAACTACCCGCAAGCCCCGCGGCGATGAACAACATGGTAAAGATTACTATTTTATCAGCAAAGAGGAATTTTTGCACCGCATTGCAAAAAAACAATTTGTTGAATTTGAAGAAGTATATACCGGCACTTTTTATGGTACCCTTCGTACCGAAATTGAACGGATCTGGGCTGAAGGAAAAACAGTGATCTTTGATATCGACGTAATTGGCGGATTACACCTCAAAAGAAAATACGACGGACAGGCGCTGGCCATATTTGTACAGCCGCCATCGCTGGAGGTACTTATTGAGCGATTAACCGGCCGTGGTACTGATAGTCCTGAAAAATTAAAGGAGCGTTTTGCAAAAGCAGAAAAAGAATTGAATTATGCGCCGGAATTTGATATTATCCTAAAAAATCACGATCTTCAAACGGCTTGCAGCGAGGCGGAGGAGTTGGTGAGGCAGTTCATGGTTCATGGTTCATAGTTCATGGCAGCTGCGCAGTACAATCTGGTATTACTTATTTCTCCTGCCGTAAATAATTGATTTTTACTATGAACTATTAACCATCAACTATGAACTAAACATGAAAATCGGTCTTCTATTCGGTTCATTTAATCCTGTACACGTCGGCCATTTAATTATCGCAAATTATATGGCCAACTATACCACCCTCGATAAGGTTTGGCTGGTAGTATCGCCCCAAAATCCATTAAAAAAATACCACGACCTGATCAATACTTACGACCGGCTGGAAATGGCAAAACTTGCGACAGATAATTCTACCAAACTGGAAGTAAGTGACGTGGAACTGAGGTTACCGCAACCTTCCTATACCATAGATACGCTTACCCATCTAAAAGAAAAATACCCGCAGCACGAGTTCTCTCTCATTATGGGGTCAGATAACCTGGTATCGTTACCCAAGTGGAAAAACTACAAACTGATCCTGCGCGATTATCAAATCTATGTTTATCCCCGCCCGGGTTATGAAAACACCGACCTGGCTACCCATCCGTCTGTAACTATTACGATGACCCCCTTGATGGAGCTTTCAGCAACATTTATCCGCCAATCCATCGCACAGAAAAAAAATGTGCAATATTTTGTGCCGGATGTTGTGCTGGAGTTTATAGAGGCTAAGCATTTGTATAGGTAGTGGATTGGGTTGATCACGTTTGTAATTGATTAGGTTAAATAATTAACTTAATCACCTCATCCAACTCAATCACCCCCTAACTAATCTTGCGTTATCGGCTGATGATGCTCATGGCAGGCCTCAGCGCATACTCTACAGGCTTCGGCACATTGCTGGCAGTGATCGTGCTGGTGCATGCCGCATTCGGTGGCGCAAATACGGCAGATTTCTTCGCATAAAAGGAGGTACTGATGAGCTATTTCGGAATTTCGCTTCAGTAACATCGCTGCCTGTGTACATATATCGGCACAATCTCTGTCAATGGCAATACAGCGCACCATTAGCGCAATTTCTTTTTCATGAAGGCAGGCGGTGGCGCAATTTTCGCAGGCAAGGGCACAGTTCAATAATTTTTGAATCAATGCACTATGATCGTGGTTTTCCATAATAAAATTTGTTTGGTGTACTTATTACAAGGTGTGATTAAGCGTTTTGTTTTAAAAATCGAATTTCCAATAGCAGAAACAGCCTTTGCAGCGCTTAAAACCAGCAGAATATCGACTACCTTTGTAAGGTGAGCGAAAAAACCATCTTAAAACTGCAACTACCTACCGACCCGCTTTGGGTAAAGAATGTGGTGGAAAGCAATATTGAAGAGCTTTTAACCGACCATGCCTTTTGCGAGCAAAAAGCCGCGAGCAACGCCATCACTTTAATAGTGCAAAACCCAAACCTGTCAGATCTGGTGCAGGAAATGGCCAAACTGGTACAGGAAGAAATGGACCATTTTAAACGGGTTCATGATATTATTCTAGAACGGGGCTTTGTGCTCGGTCGTGAACGGAAGGATAATTACGTAAACGAGCTGCGCAAATTCATTGTTATCGGCGGCGGACGGACAGAGCAATTGATCGATCGTTTACTTTTCTCCGCAATGATCGAGGCCCGGAGTTGCGAGCGTTTTAAGGTTTTATCCGAAAATATAAATGATGCGGCATTATCGGCATTTTATCATGAACTGATGATCAGCGAAGCCACTCATTACGCCATGTTTATCCGCCTGGCAAAAAAACATGCCGGGGATATTGATGTAGACGCACGTTGGAACCAATACCTGGATTATGAAGCCATTGTAATTCAAAATTACGGAAAAGCGGAGACGATACATGGATAGTTCATGGTTGATGGTTCATAGTTCATGGAAAAAACGTATCGGTATCCAAAATTTGCAGTTGCCATGAACCATCAACTATGAACCATGAACCCAACAATATTCCTCAAATAATTATCCGTCAAAACCATATCCACCTTATCATTTATAAAGCCGATGTGCATGTCGGGGCGAACGATGAGGGACTTTACACGGTTTGAATCAATTTCAAAGGTCTCGAAAACGTGCAGGTTTTTTGCAGATGGCGGCAGGTAGAAGAAATTTAATGTTGCCGGATAATTTTGCGTGATCCATTTCGCAAGCATAAAAAGATCGCTCTCTGCCAGTTTCCCCAAAACAATAAAAGTAAAGCCGGGCTTGCTGCACCATTCGTGCAGGTCGGTTTCCTCCTGTTTTTTTTCATCAAAAACTTTCAGATAAGGCAGCCGGTCGCCGGCCTTTATTTTAGTAGATTGACTAATTTGCAGGCTAATGGCGCTATTGCGATAGTTGATGTTGATTTGCGAGACACGCTTAAAAAGTTCTTCCCTGATGCCTTTGTTGTTCCATGCAAATTTCAACACCGATGGCATCAACCAGGTTTTAAATATCCGGCTATACCATTTGTTTGACATCACGATGTTGAATACCCTGTCGGTAGTGTTCAGTAATGTTTTGGCGACGGGCATCCGTTCAGCGGCATAACTGTCAAGGATGGGTTGTTTTAAACGGCCGTTTATTACTCCGGCCAGCTTCCAGGCAAGGTTATAGGCATCCTGCAAACCGGTGTTCATGCCCTGGCCGCCTACCGGCGAGTGAATGTGCGCCGCATCGCCAATTAAAAAGCATCGCTGCTCCCTGAATTTATCAGCCATGCGGTGGTGCAGGCGGTAGGTAGTAAACCAGTAATTATTTTTGACGTTTACCTGCACACCTGAAACATTTTGCAGGTAGGGTAACACATCTTCAATCCGAAGGCCTTCTTTTTTTTCCAATATAACCGGCAGGTTGCCGATGACGCGGTATCGGTTAGGCTCCGCCATCGGGAAAAATCCAGAAAAACCCTGCTTGCCGAGGCAAAGATGTACAAAACCATCGTTTATTTCTTCATTCAGGAGTTCAACATCGGCCAGGTAAAACTCGTGGGCATAGGTATCACCACTAAACGGGATGTTCAATTGTTTGCGTACGGTGCTGTGGGCGCCATCCGCGCCGATCACCCAATCACAAGTTAAGGTGATCGCATGTCCGGAATTTTGAAGATTTACTTCAACACTCTTTTCAGTTTGTTTAAGCGAAACTAAATCGGTTTCCCAGTAAACCGGGCAAACATGGCGTGTTAAAAAATCGAGCAGCAGCTTTTCGTTTTTGCTTTGCTGGTACAAATGAATAAACGGAAAAGCCGTTTGCCCTTCGCCAACATTATTAAATGAAAGGGATGCCGCCTTTTTGCCATCCAGGGTAAATGAAAGGCCCTCTGCCGCCTTGCCACCTTCCAACACGCGGTCAATAAGCCCCATCTGCCGGTAGATCTCCAGCGACCGGGCCTGTACCGCCAGGGCTTTTGATTCATCGGTTGGCCCCTGTTTACTGTCAATAATTACAGGCTGAATACCATACCTGAGCAATTGCGCGGCCATCATCAACCCCGAAGGCCCTGCGCCGACGATCAATACCGGGGTATGTAGTTCACTGAGGGTCACCTATCATTTATGAAATAATAAAAATATAGCCGGGCGTTTATGCAGTTCGGGCACTTTCTTTTGCCAGTCGGCAATGGTTTTGGTTTGAACAAATTCAGTTTCTGAGGTCAGATCACAGGCAATGCACAAACGTGATTTTGGGTTGGCTGTTTTTAATATTTCCTCCAGCAAAACATTATTGCGGAACGGGGTTTCGATAAAGATCTGTGTCTGGTCTATCCGTTCGGCAATACTTTCCAGCTCTTTTATTTTTTTTGCGCGTAAAAGCTTATCGATAGGCAGGTAGCCGTGGAATGTAAAACTTTGGCCGTTAAAGCCCGAGGCCATCAGCGCCAGCAGGATGGAGCTTGGCCCCACCAGCGGCACTACCTTAATGCCCATGCGGTGGGCTTTCTCCACAATCTCAGCACCGGGGTCGGCAATGCCGGGGCAGCCGGCTTCACTCATCAGGCCAACATCTTTGCCGGTTTGCAAACCTTTAAAAAACTCGGCCTTGCCCAGTTCGCGGTTATGTTTGCTGTAATCATGGATCAGCAATTCGCTTTGCGGAGTCTTCAATCCCGCTTCTTTCAGGAACCGGCGCGCTGTTTTTTCATTCTCAACGATATACTCTTTGATGTGGTTTATCGTATCCACTAAATATGGGGTAAATGATTTGGCGGCGGCCTCATCGGCAAGCGGCACGGGGATCAAATAAAGGGTTCCTAAAGGCATCTTGCAAAATTGCTGTTTTTTGTTTAATTTAAGCTATTGAAAGGAAATGTAAAAATGAAAGAGCTAAGTAAAAACTGGTTTATTGAGGGATCGATCGATTTTGAGCATAAAAAATACATCCTGCTGGATTATTTACAGGAAATTAACCGTCATTTTGATAAAAGCAGGCTGTACCCCAACCTTACCGACCTGATCTTCCACTTTAATAACCTTTTGTATTTTAAAAAGAACAAAACCATGCTGCAGCAGGCATTTCCGCAGCGCTTAACCCTGGCTGATATTGAAGCAGTAAAGCTTACCTACCAAAAAATTGTTGATGATGACAGTTCCATGCGCGAGATAGAACTTATCATTACCTATGCAATGCAAAAAATGGACCCGGCCATACAAACCGGTAAGGAAATTTATGATTTTGTTGAAAAATGCCTGGTAATTGATCCTGTAGGCATTGTACCACTGATGCCTTACCATGGCTACTTTTCGCTGCGCAACGGTAAAGAAAAAACGCACGGCATCTATGAGTACCAGATCACCATTTTTGAGAATAAGGACGATAAATACCGGGGCATCAATATCCAGTTTTTAGAAACATACGAAGAAAGCATTACCAAAACCCCGGAGGCCATCAAACTCGACCTGATCCGCAGAAACAAATACCTGCCCAACCCGGCGGTGTATTATGTGCAGAGCGATATTACGTTTCCGCTTGAACAAACCCTGCTGCCGGTGGCAAAAAGAAGTTTGGTGAAATATATTTCCCATGCAGCTTGAGGATGTGCAAATGTGCAGATATGCAGATGGAGGAAATTTGTTGATGGGTTAGAACTGAATTTGCTAATACGCTAATTATAAATTAAGATTAATATCCTGTCGCAATTTTTTCATTTGCACATCTGCATATCTGCACATCCGCACATCCGCATTATTTCAAAATCAACACCGGCCTGTCCGAATTAAGGGTGAGGGCTTTGGTAATGCTGCGGTGCGTTAAATTGTAAAAGAAACTGTATTTGCCCGGCAGCGCAATGATGAGTTGCGGGTTGTGTTTACGGGAGAAATCAAGTATGCCATGCACGGTGTCTTTATCTTCCGAATAAAAAACCTGGTATTCATAGCCCTCCATTAAATCTTTAAGTCCGCTTGTTAATTTGGAATCATCTTCAGGGTGCTGATGTTTCGCATCAACATTTAAAAGCAGGAGTTTGGGATGCAGCCATTTAGCAGGGTCGCGGTAGGTTTTAAAAGCGTTGAGGCGCGAGATCGCTGTAAAATCGCAGGGTACAACCGCTTCTTCCATCTTTTTATACCGGATATGGTTGGGGATGATCATTACCGGCCGCGGGCTTGTTTTAGCTATCGCGATGATCTGCTCGCTGATGTAGGGGTCATTTTCATATAAAGCTTTATCGGTACCTATCATAACCACATCGGCCTGCTCATCGCCCAGCACCTGGTGTACCGCCCGCAGCAACGGAAGTTCACTGATCACTGTTTTTATTTTAATAGTTGGCAGGCATTTTTTCAGCAATTGCTGCCCAAGTGATTTTAATTTGTCCAGCTCGTCCTGTTTTTCCCCCTCAATCTCGTCCGCGCTTAACTGCACAAAATCCGCGTCGGGCAGTAATTGCGTATACATCGAAACATAAAAACTTTTCAGTAAAATGATGCGCTCCACATGCGTATCACAGCTAAAATCAGCTGCATATTGTATGATATTTTCAGATGATCCTGAAAAATTAACTGGGATCAGTAATGTTTTCATATTCGCTTTTTAAGTCCTATTATTTAAAATTCATGTTTTTGGTTTTCATACCGTTCTAATTTACGCAAAAAAATAAAATATATTAAGCGCACCGCCATGGTTGTTTTCAACCGGCCTGCTTTCGATAATGGTAGTCTGCGATTTACCAGCAGCATATAAAAGCCTGCTGGCATCATAGTATGGTACGCAAAAAAATAACCAAAATTTGGTAATTAGCGGATTTTTAATTAGATTTGCTTAGAACAAACGTAAAATCTCACGGAAAATGGCAAAAATCACAGCAACCTTTAACAAAATTTAGCTATGCTAATAAAAATTGAAGATCACTTTCTAGGTGAAGTGGCCAATTCAAACAAGGTGTATGGAAAATCTCCATATCCCGATGATGTGTTAAAAGCTTTTAAAAAGCGTGTTTTTCAAATTAAGCAAGCTAAAAACAGCGCTGACCTGAGAAATATAAAAAGCCTGCACTTTGAGAAATTAAAAGAAAAGAAATATGAGGGTAAGTATTCCATACGCTTGAATATAGCTTACCGCATTATATTTCGTATTGAAAATTATGAGGGTAATAACCGAATTGAGATCATCTGCATTGAAGAGATTAACAACCACTACTCTTAAATTTATAGCCCAGGAGGCTTTAACCTTTTATGAATAATAACGAAGTATTAGATCATAATGGTAACGAAATTGAAATAGAAGCATTTCACCCCGGTGAATTTTTGCAGGAAGAGATAGAAGCAAGAAATATCCTTAAAAAGGATGTTGCCAAATCGCTTGATATTTTACCGCATCATTTAAGCGAAATTTTTGCAGGAAAAAGAAATATATCAGCCCGTTTGGCTGTAAAACTCGAAAAACTATTCAACATTAGTTCCCACTACTGGTTAGGCTTGCAAATGGAATATGACCTGTTTGTTGCCAAACAATTGGAGGCACAGGCTTAAGATTCCTTATGCCATTCTTTAAGGATCATCTGCACTTTTTCAACCGCCGTTTTAAAAGAAATGCCATTTTGCTGATCATGGCGTAGGGGATGACCTTCCTCAATTACCTCGATAGTTGGTATCAAGCCGACTTCATTTTCAAATGCCCTTGTTTTAAGGCTTAACGTATTTCCGTAAGTCGGCACGGCCGTTTGCAGCCAACCAAAGTAAGGCGGTTGGTTAACTCTTTCCGGATCGTTCCACAAATCATTTCTAAGTTCAAAATTCTGTTGGCTGATGGTTGTCCAAACGTTGAATACCAAATCCTCATCGTGGTCATCTATTGGGATTGTAATGCGCCCCCTGTGAAAAAAGTGCTCATCGATAACACATAAACTTTCAGCAAGTTCAACCCGTTGTTCTCTTTCATCTTCAGGTATTGAGAAATAATATTCGGGGTATTTGCTGCCGAAACACAACGGCATTTCATTATATGTTTTGCCGCAGCAGTCGCAGGTAAAAGAATATGGAACGGGCATAACAAGTTACAGGATTAGGATGCTAAGATAAATAAGTTATGTTGATTTGCATGTGCGGAGATACCTCGTTCTGCATTTGTTGGCTATAGGATAACATATGCAAATTTGTATATATACATTTTTGTATATATGGTTCCATTCACGCAAAGGCGATTGAATTCCCCGATGAAGAATTTAGAATTAGCCAGTTTGTAAGCCCCATTTCGCTTACTAATCGATCACTTACCGCCGCCATTTATCACCAGCCTCTGTGCCGGCACCCATTTATCATACTCCATCGTTACTACTCCCTGGCCGTATGGCCAGCCACGTAGTTTTTTAACCAGGTGCAATGCGCCGTCGATGCCTGCGGTGTTGATCGCATTGCCCTTATCTTTCCAACCAATAAAACGAACAGGATAAGGATATTTTTTTCGTAGGATTTTAACTTTAGATTGCTGGAAAACAGGATAATTACAAAAAAAGCCACTGATTTTATTCAATGGCTTTTTGTAATACTTTTAAAAGCGGGCTAGTTACTAAATTGATTATTAGTTATAAAAGGCTATCCTTGGCGGTTCGCGTTTATTCGTCCCCATTCGTGAAATACGTGCCTATAAATTTATTTATCGCTCAGTATGACCGGATTCTTACCGCCACCCATAATAATGATCTTGGTATTGGGCGATAAAGCGATCTCTTTTTGTGCTAAGATCGATTGGTATTCCAGCTGCTGCGAGGTCAATCCGGTTGAGAGAATCTTTTGGTAATCGGCAATACCCTGGGCTTCCACGCGTTTCCGGTCGGCTTCCTGGCGTTCCTTTTGCAAAACGAACTGCATTTTTTGCGCGTCCTGCTCTGCGTTGATCTTTGATTCAATACTGGCCTTAACAGATGCCGGCAATGAAATGTTGCGTACCAGTATGGATTGCACTACAAGTCCCCGTTTTGCAAAGCTCTGCGTAATGGTTTGGTTTATTTTCGCCTGGAATTCCCCCCTTTTGATTGAATACAGATCAACAGCCTGGTAGCTCACAGCGTTGTCGCGGATAGCGGTCCGGGTAACCGGGCGAACAATTTTATCCTGGTAGTCCTGTCCGATATTTTGAAGGATATATGGGGCCTTTGCCGGATCTACCGTATATAAAACAGAAAGATCGATAGTAACTTCCAATCCATCAGACGATAGAACCGTTATCGCGTCATCCCCCTGTACCTGGCCTTCATTCGATTTGGCGCTCATTGTATAATTCTGCGTTTGAATGTTAAAGGGAACAACATCAACTACGGGGTCTATAAAGTGCAAACCGCTTTCAAGGATATTATCTTGTACTTTACCAAAAAGCACCTGTACGCCTATTGTACCGTGGTCGATTTGTTTAACTGATGAAAGGCCGAGGCCTGCTATTACAACGATAATACCTACAATGCGGGTAATGCCGGCAAAATGGCTGCTTGGTTCGGGCGAGCGCTTCATCACTATACTTACTATAAGTATAATGAGACCTAAAACTGCGATAAGCATAAATTTAAGGGGTTATGGTTTTTTGAGTGTGTCTTTGATATCCTTCAGGATCTTTATCTTGAGGTAAACAAATATACCTATTAATAACACTGCGCCCGCTAAAAACACATAATTATGTCCCTCAATCCCGTATTGATAGCCGCTGATAATACATACAAATATCCCAATCGTATAAAGTACGTTGGGTATAGCCTTTTTCCACATGGCTTAATATACGTTAATGGTGGGGTCAATCTCATCGGCCCAGGCCAGGATGCCGCCTTTAAGATTTATCAGGTTGGTAAAACCCTGTTGCTCCAGCTGCATAATGGCAGCGGCGCTGCGTTTTCCGCTGCGGCACATTACCACAACCGGTTTTGTTTTGTCGATTTTATCAGCTTCAATTAATATGCCTCCAAGGGGTATTAAGGTACCGCCCAGGTTCGACATTTCATACTCAAAATCTTCCCTTACATCTATTAATTGAAAATCTTCGCCTTTGTCTTTTTTCTCTTTTAGTTCCTGTACGCTTATTTCTTTCATGGTCAAATATAAAAATTTTTATAAAGGTTGCTGGCCTATAAATATTTAGGCTTGCCTTTTGTAACAAACATTAGCTAAGTGCGTTTTATATATGTTTTAAAGGCAAAGTTATATTTTATTAATGAAGAAAGTAACCCGTTTTTTTTGGTTCTGTTCGGGAGCACATATTGGTACACTAAAAAAATACCCTATTGAGCATAATAAATATGTAGGTATTGGGGCCACTATATTTTTCACAGCGTTATTTGCAGCACTTTCAGGCGGTTACGCCATGTATTTTGTATTTGCGGGCAATCCCCTCGCAGTGGTTTTTGCAATTATTTTTGGGTTGATATGGGGTACGGCAATTTTTAATATGGACCGTTATATTGTATCCAGCATTGATAAGCAGGGCACCACCAACCAGCAGATCATGCAGGCATCGCCGCGTATTTTGCTGGCCATTATGATCGGGATCGTTATATCGAGGCCGCTGGAACTGAAAATATTTGATAAAGAGATCCGCCAGAAATTAAAAACCGCCTATTTAAAAGGACAACACCGCAAAATTGATACCCTGCAAAAAACGTATACCGAGAAGTATGCGATGGAACTCGGCAAAAACAACGACCTGAAAAAGGAAAAAGATTCCCTCGAAACTGATATCAACCGCTCACGCTACCAGCTGAACCAGGAGGTATTTGGCGATAAAAGCAACCAAACATCAGGTATTGTGGGTTATGGCACTTATGCCAAACAAAAACAAGCCATTTTACAGGAAAAAGAGGACCGCCTAAAAACAGTTACCGACAATCAGGCAAAAATGGACCAGTACCTCAGCTCACGTAAAAACTATGAAGGGGTGAATGATATTCGCCTTTTTAACGACCACCAGTTAGACAGTCTCTCTAATGTTGCAGGATTTTCGGACCGTAACTGGGCGCTCGGGCAGCTATCCTATAATGAGAACGGCACGCGCGACCTGGATACCTACCTGGCAGAATCATTCATCAGTTTTCTTTTCATCTTGTTTGAATGCCTGCCGGTATTCGTTAAGCTGATGTCGCCAAAAGGGCCCTATGATGTGGCCGTTTCAAAATTGTATGACGCCGATATCCATTATGCCGAAAGGGACAAAGAACGGAATATCCAGGTGACCGACAGCGTGTACGACCATCACCTTGGAGAGGAAATTGAAAAACAGAAAAAGATCATTTCGGCGCAGTCAGACTACGACCTGGAGCGGCACAGGTATGATTGATTTTTTGGTTGATTAAGTTGGATTAAGTTGATTAGGTTTAAGTGGTAAGAAGTAGCTTATACCAACCAAAATTGTCGCCAGAAAAACAGCTCGCTAAATTTGCTTGTGCGGTAAAAATCACCAAAAATCAATCTTTTCCATAAAATTACCTCAATAAAAAACATTGATAATCAACTGGTTGCCAAAAAAATCAGTGAAATCCTTTAATCATTAAAATCTGTGGTCTACCTTTGCGCCATGGACATATTACCCCATGACCTGCAAACTTACCTGGATGATCATTGCGATGCAGAACCAAAAGCATTGCAAAACATCAACCGCGAAACTTATTTAAAAGTGCTGCGGCCACACATGCTTTCGGGGCATTACCAGGGTAGGGTATTAAGTTTTTTGAGCAAATTAATACAGCCAAAACTGATTCTTGAAATAGGAACTTTTACCGGTTATGCAACAGTTTGCCTGGCAGAGGGTCTTGTTGAGGACGGAATTATTCATACCATTGAAGTGAACCGCGAGCTGGAAGAAATGCTTAATTCACACTTTGAATCCACAAATGTTGGTAAAAAAATAAAGCTGCATTTTGGCCAGGCAGAACAAATTATACGCGAAATGCCGTATACAGGCTTCGATCTGGTTTTTATTGATGCAGATAAAAAGAATAATTATACCTATTTTCAACTTATATTTGAAAAAGTACGATCCGGAGGATTAATAATAATTGATAATGTGTTGTGGAAAGGTAAGGTGTATGGCGAAGAAAACGACGTTGATACACAAGTTATCCGCAAACTAAATGACCTGGTAGCCGCTGACGAGAGGGTTGAAAAGCTCATCCTTCCTGTACGTGACGGTTTGCTGGTCATCAGAAAAAAGTAAATTATGAAGAAACTCTTACTGGTTACATTGCTGCTGGTTTCATTTTTAATGGCATCGGCCCAAAAAAACACCCCCCAATCCTATATTGATCAATTTAAGGAAGATGCGATCCGCATCATGCACGAAACAGGGGTTCCCGCAAGTATTGTTTTAGGTGTAGCCATGCACGAGTCGGGCTGCGGAAACAGCGCACTTGCGAAAAATTTGAACAACCAGTTTGGCGTTAAAGGCGGCAGCAGGATAGTTTATTACAACAAGCATAACAAAAAAGTAAATACGGCCTATAAAAAGTATGGTTCTGTTTATGATTCCTTCGAGGATTTTGCCCGGATCATGACGGAGCGCCAGGAGTTTAGCGGCCTGTCTGACAAGTTTACTCATTTTGATTACCAGGGCTGGGCTCACGGTATCCAAAAACACGGGTATGCTCATGATCGCCGGTGGTCAAAATATGTGCTTGATATTATCAATAAATACCATCTGTATTTATTTGACGAGAAACCAGCCAACCAGGACCAACTGGCTCAAAACAATTAAAAACACAATTTCCTGATCACCGTTTTCCTATTATCCGGGCTGAATTTTGCCCGGTTTACGGTTGTTTTTTGATATTTCATTCAATAAAAGACCATACAGCTCAACCTAATTAACCAAAACAACGTATTACGGGTAAATTGGCAGTACGCAACTTGCCAATGGTTTGGTATTTATAGTGATGAGAAAAACAATTTATTTATTTATCGGGCTTGCGTTTTTTACTTCATGTTCGGCGCATAGGGTTACAGTTTCAAACAGGGCGGCAAAACAAAACAACAGGCATGTCAGGCAACAAAATGATGGGTCAAACTATACACCGCTTACCTCCCTGCAATATATTGACCGGTATAAGGCAATAGCCATACAGGAAATGAACTCCTACGGTATACCCGCGAGCATAACACTGGCCCAGGGCCTTTTTGAATCGGGCAACGGTAACGGCGAACTGGCGAGGGTGGCGAACAACCATTTCGGCATAAAAAGCACCCCCAGCTGGAACGGAAATGTTTATTACAAAGATGACGACAATAAAAACGATGCGTTCAGGGTTTATAGCAGCCCCGAAGAATCGTTCAGGGACCATTCCCTGTTTTTAATGAGGAAGAATTATACGCCATTATTTGACCTCGATATAACCGACTATAAAGGTTGGTGCAGGGGGCTAAAAAAGGCTGGCTACGCCACCAATCCTAATTACCCATCTATTTTAATAGGTATCATCGAAAAATACAACCTGCAGCAATACGATAATCCAGGCCATAAACAAATTGAAATGAAGACGCAGGATCCTGCGCCTTTAACCGGGCATCCGGACAGCATCGTTGCTGTTAGAGATTCGGCTGTTCAACCCAATCCAGGTAACAAAACCTATACAGTTAAGCAGGGGGATACACTATATAATATTTCCAAACGTTTTGGATTATCGGTTGATGACCTTAAATCACTAAACAACCTCGATGGGTCTGCTATTAAGATTGGCCAGGTTTTGGTTGTAGTGAAATAAGGCTGTTAATTTTTGTTAAACTATATTGCAAAGAATAGCCGAAAGTTTACTTTTAAATAAATTTATGAAACCCCGGTTATTTCTGTTACTGCTCCTGCTGACCCTTAAAGGCTTTGCCCAGCCAAAACCCCTTGAAGGCATTGTGTTTGATAAGGAAAGCAAAGAACGCATTGCAAGTGTAAATATTCACGATCTTACCAACGGCATTGCCATTTATGATAACCTGAAAGGCGAATACCAGATTATAGCTGCTGATGGCGATATTTTGGTTTTTTCGAAGCAGAATTATCGCTCAGATACCATAAAAGTTCAATCCCGTGCGCAACTGGCTGTTTCCATGGTGCGCTTAGCCATACAGTTAAAGGAAGTAACTGTACATAACACAAGCCTTACCCCCGATCAAAAACTGGAAGCAACCAAAAATGATTTCACAAAAATTTATGGCTCATTGGCCTATGGCGATTACCTATCCACACCATACGGCGGCGGTGCCGGTTTAAGTATTGACGCGTTATGGAATTCCATTAGCCGCAGCGGGCGAAATGCATCAAAATTGAGGGATGTCATCCAGCAGGATTATGAACAGAATGTTATCGACTACCGGTTTAACAGGGAATATGTAGCCGGCATTACTGGTTTAAAAGACGAAAAACTAACATCGTTTATGTTCAGGTACCGGCCGGGTTATTACACTACCACCAATATGAACGACTATGAATTTATTACGATGATAAGAGCCAACCTGCGAAGATTTTTACGTAGCCAGAGAACCTATGGATTGCCGCCGCTGGTAAGCAAATAGTAAACAGGCGCTTCATATAAAAATAAAAACCCCGGCTAAAATACCGGGTTTTGTTGTTGTAATAGGGATAATATTTTATGATTTTGGATGTGCTGATAAGTCAAATGGTACCACTACTTTAAAACTGATATTGCGGCCCATATTAAAAATTCCTGGCTGTACGCCAGCCGGAACAGTTGAGTTATCAAAATATTTAAGCCTGCTCATGTTTGATTGGTAGCTTACGTTACCCAGATTAGTGCCTTCTATAAACAATTCAATAACTTTTTTTCCTGCAGAATTTACCAGGTTGCCGCCAATGCCTGCACTAACTAAATTATAACCTGCGGTATAGTTCTCCGTTCCGTATGCGGAAAAATAATGATTTTGAGCATCAAAATGATCAAAGCCAACAAACGCATAAACATTTTTAAGGCTGCTGAAACCTTTGGCAAAAGTGCCGCGAAGCTCGGAATGGGTATGTGCGGGCGGTATAAATGGCAGGTATTTCAAACTATCCGGAACGCGACCGCCGGTCCCCAGGTTGGTGCCGTAAGTTAAGGTCAGCGAGTTTTCAAAATGCAGCCATGGCCATGGATGGATATCCAGGCTAAATTCGCCACCCTGTATCTGGGCTTTGCTTTGCATATAGCTAAACTTACTGTACTGCCCGGTTGGGTTGGGGCTTCCGTCTGCATTTACCCTTTGGGGGTTTCCGTTGGGATCAAGCAATTGCTCCTGGAAGATATAATTTTGAAGGTTGTTCCTGAAAATTTCGGCACTTGCGGATACATTGGGTAATGTTAAAAATGCGCCAATATCCTCCTGTGTGTTAAATTCCGGTTTAAAGCTGCTGTTGCCCACATGGTAGATCTGCGAACCAGGATCAGGGCCGTTAGCCGATAACTCGGCAATACTTGGCGCCCTGAAACCACGGGCGACATTGGCTTTTATCAAAAACCTGTCAGAGAAATTATAGGTGCCTCCAAAACTTCCGGACATGCCCGAGAAGGTCTTGTTTAAAGCGCTAAATTGCCGGGTGACATTTGGCGTTGAAGTTGGGTTAGGCCCGGTATAAAGCGTTGGGAATGTGGTTGCCGTATCAACGTAAGCGGCCTGCCCGCTAAAGGAGCGGCTATCGTACCTTAAGCCGCCTTCAAGGTCAAGTTTGCCAAAGCTCTTTTTTACAGCGAAGAAAGGGCCGATGTCAAACTGGTGGTATGCCGGTATCGGAAAATCAGTACTATAGCCAAGGGCATTGCTCTGGTACATGCCGTTAATGCCAAAGGTGGTTTCATAACCTTTTCCAATTTCAATATTATATTTAACATCATAGGTATAGCTGCTTAACGTAAGGTTTAGCCCGGGGATAGTCCCGTCTTCAGGGTGTGTAAACTCCCTGCGGTGGCTGTATTCATATCCAAGGTTAACGGCCAGGTTACCGCTGCCCAATATAAAATTACTGTTATTATAAATACGGTATAGCTGTACGTGCTGGTGCAGTGTGGGTATGCCATAGCTATTTAATTCGGATGCCGGTACAATGGGCCTGTAGGTATCTGCCTCGGTAACCTGTTTGGTAAACTGCCGGGTAAGTGAATCGCGGCTGCCATCAGGGATCGCCTGCAGGTCATCAAATACAGATGCATTTAAGTAAGATGATCCCCATGATTTATTAAGGCCGACCATCACCCTTGCATCCTTTTCGTTAAAATTGGTGGCATAAACCCTTCCGTCATGCGGGTCCTTGTAATCCTTTGCCATTTTGTCGGAAATTACTGTTCCCCAAACCAGCCCGTTATTGTTGCCCTGTAATTTTAGGGAAGTATTGATGAGGCCGTTATTTGTTCCATAGATCCCGGTAAGCGAACCGAGAATCTTGCCCTCCGAAACGGGCGAAGACGTGATCATGTTAACTACCCCGCCAATTGCATCGGAGCCGTAGGTTAAACTGGCTGGTCCTTTGATGATCTCGACCCGGTCGATAGAATTCTGATCTATTTCGATACCATGTTCATCCCCCCATTGCTGGCCCTCCTGGCGGATGCCGTCCTCCAGCGTAACCACCCGGTTATAACCGAGGCCGTGAATATAAGGTTTTGAAATATTTGGCCCGGTGGTAACCGCGCTCACACCCGGTAAATTGGCGATCACGTCGATCACGTTTCCCGAGGCGGAATGTTCGTCGATATAATTTTTACCAACAGCAACCATGGGTACCGGATCTCTTTTTATTTCAGTGGCCTTACTAACGCCGGTAATCACCACCTCGCCCGTTTCAATGGTTGAGGACATCAGTTGTATGTTGAGGACGGTGGTTTTGGCGAAATCCACCTTTTCTGTATAAGTTGAATAACCCAGGTAGCTTACCTGCACAAGGTAAACGCCTTTTGGCAGGTTATTGATATTAAAATGACCGTTTACGTCTGTAATGGTACCCGTTCTAAGGTCTGGAATGCTGATGGATGCTCCAATAATCGGTTTGCCATCGGCTTTATCAGTTACTGTTCCGGTTAGGTTACCTATCGTGACATCGCCGGACGATTTTTTGCCCTTTGCAAATAATGTAAACCAACTCGTGACTAAGACCAGGAATAATATATAGGATCTGATGATTTTCATGTAAAATGTAAATAGGGGAATGTTTTTAAAATGTATTTCATTTATGCGGATAGCTAACAGGTAAAATAGATAGCGGCCTTTGATAAAAGTTTAATCGCATAACAGTAAGATTTTTTGTATTAATCGCTTTTTGGCAGAAAAGCAGCAAAACTTTTAAACGATGTTTGTTGCGTGACAGCGCGGAGGGGCCCGGCCACCAGCTGAAATAAGTTTTAGAGCTGAGATTTTATATTCACAGACGTTAAAAGAATGAGCAATAAACGGAACCGGTTTTAAGAAAACCTGGTACGTGGCCATCATCGCGTTATGGTGCATTACGTCGCACATATAACACTTCTCTTTTACAATTTGATGATCCGCTGTTTTTGAATGGGTATAAATCCGGGCAGCCCCTGCTGAATCAGGATGCTGGTGCACAAATACCATTAACTGGCCGGCAATAAAGCAAACCAGCAATATCCACGTACGGAGCATATGGTATTTATCTCTTTTCAATCCGGTAAATGAGGTCGTTCTAAAAATTGAACAAAAGTAAACAATTAAAGTTTGCCGCCTATGCGCCAACGTAACAATCTTGTTAAATGCAACAAAGTTTTATTTGGTTCATGGTTGATAGTTCATGGTTCATAGTAAAAAAATAGGTTTTCGCTTATTTGATGCACGGGAGGCCCATTTTGTTGCAAAAAATTAAAAATATTATAGCCTTTGATGGTTTTCGCAATGAACCATGAACGATGAACCACCAACTCCCCTATCTTTGCCCACATGAAGCCTGCGGAAATTAACTTGAAATGGAATGCATTACAGCAACGGATAGCCGAGGAGTTTGATAACGAAAAGCCCGATGTAAAAGTAATGCTGTTTTTAATAGGTGTGCAGGAACTCGGTCAGGGGCCAAAAAAATTCAGCAAAAGACAAAAAGAGGAACTGATGCACATAGCCACCTGCAAATTATTCAGCATGATTGGCTTTTATGAACTGGAGGGCCTCGATCAGGATGGCTGGCCGCACTGGAAACTGGTAAAAACTATCCCAAATTACACCTTGCTTGAGCAGGAAATGTTGATGAAATCGTTAATAGTTAGTTATTTTGAGGAATTGGATAGTTAGTTGACCCGATAGCTATCGGGTGGGTTGAATAAGTTGATCATTTCAAATATTTATAAAACAGATCATTTATGAAGAAATTTTTATCGGCGTTATTATTATCCGTGTTTACCATTTCGGCAGTATTCGCAGGCGGGCCGAAGAACCAGTACGTAAGGATAAAAACAAGCTACGGCCAATGCATTATCCGTTTGTATAATGAAACACCAAAGCACCGCGACAATTTTATCAAACTGGTGAAGAAGGGCTTTTATAACGGAACGCTCTTTCACAGGGTGATACAAAACTTTATGATCCAGGGCGGCGACCCGGATTCAAAGGATATTACCAAAGCAAAACCAGGCGCCGAATTGGGCAACGGGGATGTAGGCTATACCGTGCCGGCTGAGTTTAGGGATAGCCTGTTCCATAAACGCGGCGTACTGGCAGCAGCACGAGACGATAACCCGGCAAAAGCATCCAGCGGTTGCCAGTTTTATATTGTTGAAGGCAAGCGTTTTACCAATGGCAAAATGGACAGCCTCGAGAAAACTCCTCGCATGAACGGGCATAAAATACCTGCCTGGCAGCGCGAATATTACAGCTCAGTTGGCGGCGTACCTCACCTCGACCAAAATTATACCGTGTATGGCGAAGTGGTAGTGGGTATCGATATGATCGACCGCATCGCCGCCGTAAAAACCGATAAAAACGACAGGCCGCTCAGCGATGTACCTATGACGGTTGAATTATTGAGCAAAAAAGAATGCAATCAATTAGACAATCTTCTTAACCCAAAACAATAAGCCGTTTGATTTCGGAATTTTTATTTTAGTATTGAGTTTTGTAATTCTTAAATCCGACATCGAACATCCGACATCCGAAATGAAAATAATCACCTATAACGTTAACGGCATACGCTCTGCCATGAGCAAAAACTGGATTGACTGGCTGCGGGCTACCGATGCAGACGTGGTTTGCCTGCAGGAAATTAAGGCTACGCCTGATGTTTTAACCGATCTGCACCTGGTGGAGCAATTGGGCTACGAGCATTACTGGTATCCAGCCGAAAAAAAAGGCTATAGCGGCACGGCTATCCTCACCAAAAAAACACCAAAGCATGTGGAATACGGCTGCGGCATAAGTGACTACGACCGCGAGGGCCGCAATATTCGGGTTGATTTTGATGAAGTTTCCGTAATGAGCGCGTATTTCCCGTCAGGCTCCAGCGGCGACGATAGGCAGGCCTTTAAATACCGTTTCCTGGATGAATTTGGCAGGTACCTGGAGTTGCTGCAATCGCAATGCCCCAAACTGGTGGTATCCGGCGATTATAATATTTGCCATCGCCCTATTGATATCCATAACCCAAAATCAAACGCTAACTCGTCAGGCTTTTTGCCCGAAGAACGCGAGTGGATGGAACACTTTATTGAATCGGGCTATATCGATACCTTCAGGCACATGAACAAGGAGCCGCATAATTATACATGGTGGAGTTTCAGGGCTAATTCAAGGGCCAAAAACCTGGGCTGGCGGATCGATTATAATATGGCGACAAAAGCCCTGGAAGAAAATATTAAAAGAGCAGCCATCCTGCCCGAAGCCCGCCACTCTGACCATTGCCCGGTTTTGCTGGAATTGGCATTTTAGAAATTCGCATTCGGCCTTATTTTGGGTGAATTGGCAATCGACATATCGCCATCTTCACAGTACAAAGGCGGTTTTATTTCAATAAAAGGCACGTTTATACGCCAAAAATAAATGCCCCATGGTGCATTTATGGGGAGAGTGTTGGCTTACAACGAAATGGACATTAGCGTAATGGCATTTACCCTATATCCACGCCCGGCATCCCCCCTGAGTGGCCTTTTAAATATTCTTATCTATTTCACTTAGACATATCTGTAGACGCAATTTTAAGTTTACCATCTTCTTTCACAACAGTCACATGTATAGTAACTTTTATATCAATTGGCTTATAACCGCGGGTGGTATGTACCATATAAGAAACAATATAGGCATTCGATTTGGTTGCATCCTTTGTAACTGTTAATGTCTTTAAATGCTCAATATCCGTTCCCTGGTCATTTAGCAATAAGTCATGGTCGAATCCATTTTTTTTAAATTCCTTTTTAAGTATTGCTCTTAGTTTTATTGTACAATATTTACTTTGCAACGAATCTAATCTATTTATGAGAAGGTCTGGTGCAGAGTGAACTACCCATGCAGTATTATAGGCCGTATAAAACTCCGTAAGCATCTGTATAGCTTGTTTATCTGTACTGTCATTTTGCGCTTTGACGCTGCTTCCACTTAAAAGTGTTATGTAAGCAATAAAAGAATATATTATAGTTTTCATGTTAATTATTGTTTATCCAGTTTATATTAACAATTTCTATTGCCCACCCCAACGGAAAATTTGGTAATTCGGATTTTGCCCATAGCCGTATCCCGGATACATACCATTTTCTTTAAAATCTGAAACCCACTAATTTCCGTTCCACATATCGATATGACCGGCTATGTTTCCTCCAGGGTAGTTTTGCCAAACCCGTATATCTCCTGTTACCGGGCCATAGCCATCTTCGCTAATTCCGATAAATCCTTTTTTTAATAAATACGGCCAACAATTTTTTGCATAGTATTGAGATGTTGGATCTCTTGGGTTTGCATTACGATCATTTGTGGTAATTCCTCCAGCCTCTATTGCTAACCTAACAACATGTGCACAACCGCCACAAAGGTTTTTATCATAATAAGCATATAAGTTGGCGTTAATATGAGCCATGGCCGCCGCTATATTAAATCCTCTCTGTTGCTGTGGATCATCGCCCCCCTGATTAGCATTTTTATCCCTTATGCTTTGCCCCCATCACAAAAGTAATTTCGCCGCCATTGATAATATCCGAATGGCTGATAAAATACCCGATCAGCAACCGGCCGTTCAGTAAGATCTTCTGCACATAAACATTCTTATCGCTTTGGTTTTTTACGTTGATGGTAAAGGTTTTACCATTCTCTAAATTAAGCGTTGCATGGTAAACCGATGGGCTGCCGATGGCGTATTGATCGGAGCCCGGCGCCACAGGGTAAAATCCTAAAGCGCTGAAAATATACCAGGCGCTCATTTGCCCGGTATCATCATTGCCGCCCAAACCATCAGGTGTGTTTTTGTACATCTTTTTCAATATCATACGGATCTTATCCTGGGTTTTCCATGGTTTATCGGTCCAGTCGTACATGTAGGCGATCTGGTGCGAAGGCTCGTTACCATGCACATAGTTGCCAATGATGCCATCTTTGGTAATATCTTCGGTTTCGGCAAAATATTTATCAGGGAGGTCGTAGCTAAACAGACTGTCGATATAAGTTACAAACCGTTTATTGCCGCCCATCGCTGCTATCAAGCCCGGCACATCATGCGGTACATACAGGGTATAGTTCCAGGCATTACCTTCAATAAAGCCCATGCCAATGGCCGTAAACGGATCAAACTTAGTGGCGCGGAAGGTGCCGTCAGCCAGTTTGGGGTGCATAAAGCCGCTCTTCGGGTCAAATACATTCTTCCAATTTTGCGAGCGTTTGATAAAGGTATCATAATCTGCCGTGCGGTTTAGCTTTTTGGCGATTTGGGCGATGCACCAGTCGTCATAAGCATATTCAAGGGTGGATGATACCGAATTGCCATCCTTCTCATCAGGGATATAGCCCATATCATTAAAATAACCTATGCCTTCATAATCGCGGTGGTTGGCGGTAGTAATGGCCGCGTCCAGGGCCCTGTTGGCATCATAGGGCGCGTTGCCCTTGATAATGGCATCCGCCAGTACTGATACACTATGAAAACCGCTCATGCACCAGTTTTCATTGGCTGAGTTGCTCCAGATGGGTAGCATGTGCTCCGGGCTCTGGTCGAAATGTGCCAGCATACTTTGCGCCATATCGGCATTTCTTTTGGTTTCGATGATGTTAAACAGCGGGTGCAATGCCCGGTGCGTATCCCAAAGACTGAAAGTTGTATAGTTGGTAAAACCATCAGCATGGTGTACGCCCTGGTCAAGCCCTTTATAGTTGCCATCCGCATCCATATAAACCGTAGGGTTGATCATGGCATGATACATCGATGTATAAAAATTCTCCTTATCATCCTTACTACCCTCGATCACAATTTTATGCAGCTCGGTTTCCCATTGTTGTTGCCCGTCGTTCTTCACCTTGTCAAAATCCCAGCCCGGTGCTTCGGTTTGCATGTTGTTTAAAGCGCCCTCTATACTTACCGGTGAGATGGCCATTTTTATCTTTATCTTTTCACCTTCGTTGGTCTTAAAATCAAACCAAACCTTTATTTGCCTTCCGGCAATGTCGGGAAAGTTTTTTACCCCGTTAAATTTGCCCCAGAAGCCGCCGTAAACCTCGCGCTTGCTAAAGTTTTTATAGCCCATTTGGGCAAAAGGCTTATTAAACGTCATGGCGAAATACAGGGTACGGGTACGCGCCCAGCCATTGGTAATGCGGTAACCGGCAACGGTACTGTCGTTTATCCTGCGCATGTACACCCAAAGGTTTTTATCAGGATAATTGTAAATCCCTGCCATCAAATCAAGGATAATATGCGCGTTATCCGATTTCGGGAAAGTATATTGATGAAAACCCACACGGGTGGTGCTGGTCATTTCGGCAATAATGCCGCTGGCATCCAGCTTTACTTTATAGTAATTGGCCGCACTCACTTCGTTCTCATGCGAAAACGCCGAGCGGTAACCGCTGGCAGGTTTATCCGCTGTGCCGGGGTTCAGTTTCAGCGGGCCAATGGTTGGCATCACCAAAAAGTCGCCCAAATCCGAGTGGCCCGTGCCGCTGAAATGCGTATGGCTAAAGCCTACTATTGTTTTATCATCGTACTGGTAACCGGCGCAATATTTATAAATATCCGGGTTGTAATGGCCATTCAGGTCGTAACTAACGGAATCCGTTTCGGGGCTCAGCTGCACCATCCCAAAAGGTACCGTAGCGCCCGGGTACACATGGCCCATGCGCTGCGTGCCGATGATTGGCTTAACATATTGTACTAAATTTTCGGCGGGTTGATTTTGTGCTGTTGCGATAGAAATGGCAACGCTAAAAATAACGGTCAGTATTTTCTTCATTTTGGTCAATTACTAAAGCCCAAAGATAATCCGATTGCCGGATTATTACAGGTTGTAACGGTGGTTTGACAATATTGGGTTTTGCTGCGCGTCATTAGGTCATTGGTTGGGTGGATATTTTGTCTGAACTCGAATTTTTGGAATTAGTAGAATTTTTAGAATTACATCTTAAAATTCTGCCAATTCTTTAATTCTATAAATTCCGGTTCAGACAATTACCCGTTCGTCCGGTTTTGGATAGCGGGTGATGCGGATGGATGTGGACAAATTGCAAAACACGTTTTATGGTATTTTTGCTTAAATTTGAAATGCCGTAACCGAACCAAACCTGGATACAATGAAAAAATTTGACATCATTTTTTTATCTATCGCAATCGCATTCATCGTTCTTTGGATATACCTTGATGATGTCGTAGAATTGCGGAGTTTGAATTGGTTGATCGTTAAATACAGTTGCATTTTTCTGTTAACTATCACTCCGATTGTCTATCGAATTATAGTAGAAAAGTATCCTATTATGGGCATTTTGATTGGAATTCTCTACTTCGGTGTCATGCTGCTTAACGGCTGGCAGATGGCTAAGCGAGACATCGACAAATACAAAAACAATATTTGCCAGGATAAATTTGGCATGACGTTTAACGCCCGAAGGCTAACCAGGGGCATTCCGGTGATACCCGCAGGGTGGCATAACACCTCTTCTTATGGCTTTTTCGAAGCTGATTGGAAACCCAAAAACAAAGTAACCGGACATGGGGAGAAACTAATTTTTTTTACTAACGACTATGGCGTTGAATTCGAGCGTGACGATTATACAATTAACCCAAAGCAAGGGTTTCCAATGGCTATTTCTATCCTAACCAAATTTGCAAAACGAAAGGGTAAGGACACCATTTCCTTTCTCTATTCTTTAGGCGACAGTACCCACACTATCACCCGCACACAAGCCGACAGTATATTTGCTGCAGAAAAAATAGCGAAGGATTATTGATAGCGTATCCTCCCGTCCGTCCGGTTTTGAATAGAGGGTGATGCGGATGGGTGCGGACGGGGATGTCATTAGGTCATTAAGTCATTGGTTGGGTGGATAAGGGTTGAGTCCATCGAAACATAGCCCAATAAACTTTGTCATTACGACCGTAGCGCGGTAACCTCGTCGCTGATAGGTTGGCGGTTATGCATTGGCTACGAGGTTGCTTCGTCGTTCCTCCTCGCAATGACGGGTTGATTTATTTGCCGGCTGTCAGTTTTATAACAGGTTTACCTGTCGCAACTCAAAACCGGACGGACGGGTGAGAAGTCCATGGTCCATAGCAGCAAGATGATAATATTACCATCTCAATTCTTCCATGGTCAATGGACCATCCACTATGGTCCTTCACAATTGACCACCGTCATTTTTCATCCCATTCTTTTTATTTACATTTACAAAAACCACAGCTATTGCCATAATGGCATAACAAATAATCAATTGTAACAACGGTATGTGTTTTGTACTCTAAATTGTAAATTCACAGGAATTAAAATCAAACAGAAAAAAAATCATGAAAGGTTTATTTATAGCAATTGGTGTCGTTGTCGGCATTATTATTATCTGGGGCCTGATATGGCTTTATGGTCAGAGTTTAAACAATGGCATTGTTGCCAAAGATGAGGCTGTAAAAGCTAAATGGGGTGCGGTACAATCGCAATACCAGCGCCGAAGCGACCTGATCCCTAACCTGGTGGCTACCGTTAAAGGTGTTGCCAATTTCGAGAAAAGCACTTTGGTTGAAGTTACCGATGCCCGGGCACGCGCAACTTCTATCCAGGTTGATCCAACCAAACTTAACCCCGAAACTATCCAGAAATACCAGGCTGCACAGGGCCAGTTAAGCACCGCTTTGGGTCGTTTGCTGGTAGCCTCAGAAAGATATCCTGACCTGAAAGCTAACCAAAACTTCAGCGACCTGCAGGCAGAACTGGAAGGTACAGAAAACCGGATCTCGGTAGCCCGTATGGATTTTAACAGTTCCGTACAGGATTACAATACCACTATCCGTTCGTTCCCGTACAGTATTGTAGCAGGCTCGCACGGGTATACCGTAAAAGGCAGCTTTGCAGCCGAAGCAGGGGCACAAAACGCGCCGAAAGTACAATTTTAATTAGCATATGATTACACCGATTTATTTTCGATTACACTGATTTTGATTGCCCGGTTATAAAGCCGGCATAATCGGTGAAATCAAAGAACAAAATCGGTGTAATCAAAAAAATCAAAAATTATGGCCGTATTTAACGACGAGGAACAACAGCGGATCCGCACTGCGGTTGAGGATGCCGAAAGGCATACCTCTGGGCAGTTGCGTGTTTGTATCGAAAAAACCTGCAGCGAGCAAGTGCTCGACCGCGCAGCCAAATATTTTCACCAGCTGGATATGCATAAAACCAAACTGCGTAACGGCGTGCTGATATATGTGGCCACCGTTGACCGTAAGTTTGCCATTATTGGCGATGCGGGCATTAATAAAGTGGTGCCTGATAATTTTTGGGATGATACCAAGGATGACATGCTGAAGCATTTTAAAGTAGGCGATATTGTTGAAGGTATTGTTACCGGCCTTGCGATTGCAGGCGAGCACCTGCAAAAATATTTCCCTCACCATAAGGGCGACAATAACGAAATATCAGACGACATTGCCTTTATGGATGGCGAATAAACTTAAGATCATGTTTAAAAAATTAACCATAATATTTTCGCTGCTGTTCATCGGGCTGATGGCATTTGCACAGCAGCTGCCGCCAAAATCAACCACGCTGGTTACCGATTATGTACACGTATTGCAGGATGAGGAAAGGCATATGCTGGAGTATAAGCTGGCTTCGTTCAGTGATACCTCCTCTACGCAGATCGCGATCGTGATCATCAAATCCGTCGGCCAGTATGACATAGCCGATTACGGGCAAAAGCTGGGCCGCGCCTGGGGCATTGGCCAAAAAGGAAAAAACAACGGTATACTGATACTGGTTGCTTTTGACGACCATAAAGTTACCATACAAACCGGTTACGGCGCTGAAGGCGCTGTGCCTGACATCAGGGCTAACGAGATCATCCATAACGATATGTTGCCCCGCTTTAAACAAAGCGACTATTACGGTGGCTTAAATGCCGGTGTTGACGACCTGATAAAATTAATGAAGGGCGAATATAAAGCGCCTAAAAAAGCTGTTGCTGAAAAAGAACAGGATTACAGCGGCAGTTACGGCATTATATTTTTCATTGTTATTATTGTTGTCATCATCGTGCTGCGTGGCAGAGGCGGTGGAGGTGGCCATATCATTGGCGGCAGGGGCGGTGCAAGCCCTTTCTGGTGGTTCCTGGGCGGTACTTTGCTGGGTCGGGGCAGTGGTGGCTGGGGAGGTTTCTCCAACGGCGATGGCGGCTTTGGCGGCGGCGGTGGTGATAGCGGTGGCGGTGGTTTCGGCGGCTTTGGCGGCGGAGATTTCGGCGGCGGCGGCGCCAGCGGCAGCTGGTAGGAGGACGTCGGGAAGACAGGAAGAGAGGGAAGACCGAAAGTCCGAAAGTCAGAAAAGACCGAAAGTTAGAAAAGACTGGCAGCGGGGAAGACGAAAGAAAGAACGGGATAACATATTTTGATCGATTAAGCCGCTAAAATCCTATTTTTGCGCTTTAATTTTTTGAATTGGGAAAAGATAAGTTAAGGCGTTTTGCCGAAGTAAATACTTTCAGCAATGTTTTGCAGCTGGATGCAGGTAAACCATTTAAAGGGCAATGGAGCACAGGTCATTTTAAAAACAACAACCCGGTAGTGCTGGAGCTGGCTTGTGGCAAAGGCGAATACACCGTGAACCTGGCCCGTTTGTTTCCGGCAAAGAATTTTATCGGGATTGATTACAAGGGCAACCGTATCTGGCGCGGCGCTAAAACGGCGCTGGAAGATGGCGTACCCAATGTGGCATTCCTTCGGATCCAAATAGAAACCATCCTTGATTATTTTGGTGAAGGCGAGATAGATGAGATCTGGATCACTTTCCCAGATCCACAGCTTCAGGTTAGCCGCGAAAAGAAAAGGCTCACTTCATCCCGATTCCTTGATAAGTACAAACCATTGTTAAAACCGGGCGGCTTTATCAACCTTAAAACGGATAACGACGGCCTGCATGCCTATACCACTGAAAAAATTGCTGACACCGGCATGAAGCTGCACATCAAAACTGAGGATCTATATCACTCCGATTTTGCAGATGAGGTGCTGTCCATCAAAACCTATTACGAAAAGAAATATTTAAAGCACGATAAGAATATCAACTATCTGAAGTTTTCGTTTGAATAGAGGCCTCACCCAACCCTCTCCAAAGGAGAGTGCTTTAAGAAAGAGTGTTTTTACTCCCTCTCCTTTGGAGAGGGCCGGGGTGAGGCAATAAAGTTTAACGCACAGCCAATGAAAGATGATAATTTTTTCGAAAAGGTTTATGAAGTGGCGCGACTGATCCCTGTTGGCAGGGTAACTTCGTATGGCGCTATTGCCGCTTACCTGGGCACTAAAGGTTCATCTCGGATGGTAGGCTGGGCCATGCAGGCCTGCGGAAATGCGATGCCCCCGGTACCGGCGCACAGGGTTGTAAACAGGCAGGGTTTGTTAACTGCCAAATTTCATTTCGGCGGTAACCTGATGCAGCAATTGCTGGAAAGCGAAGGCGTAAAAGTGGTAGACGACCAGGTGCAGGATTTTAAAAAGTTATACTGGGATCCGTCAATCGAACTGGCTTTATAAGGTAGCCTCGTTAAATTCGTTACCCATATAATCAGTTACCAGCCAGGTAAGCAATATCACCGTGCCAAAGATCACATAAAAAAGCTTGCCGTCGGGGTTGTCACCAAACAGGGTGTACGCCAGGATGATAAGAGTAATACCCACCAAAACCTCGATAGTGGCATGTATGGTAACAGGGATAGCTTTAAAAATCCCTAAAGGATAATCTGTCAAAATTGATAAAACCAAATGAACTGCCCCCAGCGCATAGGTAAAAATAGCCAGTGTACCGGTGAAGGAAAAAAAGGCTGGAGAACATAGCAATACGATCACCATTAAATAGTCGATTACACCATGAATTTTGGGGGAAATGAATTTCATATGCTGCTTAGTCTTTTAATTTAATGCTAAATTTAAAAAATATAATCTTATTCATCAATCATTTGTAACAATTCCATCCGGTTGCCAAAAGGGTCGATAAATGCAAAGCGCGTACGGCCGCGGATCTTTGGCTCTTCGAGGATTTCAATGTTATTTTCTTCTAGCAAATACCTTGCCGCTTGTACATCGGCAACTTCAAAAGCGGTATGCCTGATGGAGCGCGCTAATGAAGGTTCCACCCCGATATGCAATTGGATATTTCCTATATCAAACCAATAACCTGCATTGCCAAAGATCTTGTCGGGCCGTTCAATCAGTTTCAGGCCGATGATACCGGTGTAAAATTGCCTGGCCTCTTCCAGTCGCTCAGGTGGTACACAAATATGGATATGGTCGGCACGGATAAAGTTGATCATTATTCGTCCTCTGCAAAAGTTAAAACGTAGTTATTATTATCAAGGATGGAGAATTCGGTAGCGCCGTAAAAAGTGGTTTCCAGGCCTTTCAATACCGTTACCTTTTCATGGATCAACTCAAAAAACTCGCGAATCTTTTTAAGTTTGATATAAAACAACAGCGATCCGCCATTTCGCCGGCTGATATTCGGGAGTTCCTTATCCAAACTTTCAAAGGTCTGGAACATAAAGGTAACGTCGCCATTGCTCATCATCGCCCAAACAAATTCAGTACCGGCTTCGGGTACGGTCATTACCAGTTGAAATCCGATAGACATATAAAAACTGATGGTTTCGTTCATGTCTTCAACGAAAATGTTGGGGGAGAGACTTTCCATGGGGTTTTAATTTGAAGTAAATTTATTTTTTTATTTCGGATTTTTCACGATGGTTTATTTTTAACGGTGTTCAAGAAGGCTATGCCGTTTCGGATGTTCGATTTCGGATTTTTTATTTTAGGAAATATGGACACCGCGATACTTTTTTAGAACTTTGCACCGATCAATAAATAAAATTGCAGCTCTAATTCCGAAATCGAAATTCCGAAATCCGAAATTACATCAATCACTAATTCAATAACTCACTAATTAAACATGTCCTTAATAGAAGATTTTGAATCCTACCGTACTAAAATGAACGACAGGATCATGGAAACCGCCAATACCAATATCAAGCGCTTTTTCGCACTGGATACCACCACCTATGCCGAAGGCGCGCTGGATGTGAAAACCAAGGAAATGCTGGGCCTGGTAGCTTCGATGGTTTTGCGTTGCGATGATTGTATTAAATACCATTTAGGCAAATGCCACGAAGCGGGGGTCAATCATGATGAAATGAATGAGGTATTTATGATCGCCAATTTGGTGGGTGGATCAATTGTGATTCCGCATTACCGGAGAGCGGTAGAATATTGGGATGAGCTTTGTTTTAAGTCCTGAGTCTAAAGTCTTGAGTCAGGTTTTCTTATATTTAGCAAATTTCTAATTTATGGGTTCGTTTCGGGATTTAATTGCATACAAAAAGGCTTTTGCACTTTCTATGGAAATTTTTTTCATCACCAAAACATTTCCTAAAGAAGAAACCTATAGCTTAATTGATCAGATCAGGCGTTCATCAAGATCGGTTTTTGCATCAATTGCGGAAGCTTATAAAAAAAGAAGATATCCTAATCATTTTGTTAGTAAACTAACCGATGCCGACATGGAAAATGGTGAAACCCAAGCGTGGTTGGATGCTTGTCTTGCATGTAACTATATCAACAAAGAGAAATATGATGAACTTGACAAGCAAAGTGACGAAGTTACGCGTTTGCTAATCTTCATGATAAACAATCCGGAAAAATTCAAATAAAAATGACTCAAGACTTTAGACTCAAGACTTAAAGAGATGCTCATGGCCCGGCAAAGATGAACTCTATCTTAAATACCATGACGAAGAATGGGGCAAAGAGGTACATGATGATAAAAAGCTGTTTGAGTTCCTGGTATTGGAATCTGCCCAGGCAGGTTTAAGCTGGATCACTATTTTACGCCGGCGCGAGGGTTATCGCAAAGCCTATGCTGATTTTGATGTGCAGAAAGTAGCCGCCTTTGATGATGGGGATGTGGAGCGTTTGATGAATGACCCGGGAATTATCCGCAACAAGCTTAAAGTTTTATCGTCCATCAACAACGCAAAGCTTTTTATTGAAGTGCAAAAGGAATTCGGCTCGTTTGATAAATACCTGTACAGTTTTATGCCAGGTGGGAAGGCCATAAATAATTTTTCAGGTAGCACACCTGCCAGTACCCCTATCTCCGACGCGATCAGCAAGGACATGAAAAAACGCGGCTTTAAGTTTTTCGGCACAACGATCTGCTATGCCCACATGCAGGCCACCGGTATGGTGAATGATCATTTGCCGGATTGTTCTTTTAAATAAGATTTCACCGATTAGGTATTGATTCCACCGATTTTTATTGGGGATTTCATTGATTTGAAAAAAGGATTTCATCGATAAGTTTTGTTAATCAACATAAGTTGTATTTTTGAAACACACTTTTTTGATGGATCGGTGTAATCAACATAATCAATCGGTGTAATCAAAAACAACAATCGGCGTAATCATTATAAAAAAATGAAAAAGTTATTTCTCCTGGACGGCATGGCCCTTATTTACCGGGCGCATTTTGCGTTGAGCAAAACCCCGCGTTTTACTTCGGGCGGTTTAAACACTTCGGCGGTGATGGGTTTTACCAATACCCTGCTCGAGGTGATCAGAAAAGAAAAACCTACGCATATGGCCGTGGTATTTGATACCGAAGCGCCTACCGAACGGCATATTGATTTTGCAGCCTACAAAGCGCACCGGGAAAGTATGCCCGAAGATCTGTCGGCGGCATTGCCTTACATATTTAAAGTGATCCTTGGGTTTAATATCCCGGTAATCACCTCTGATGGTTACGAAGCCGACGATATTATCGGCACCCTGGCCAAAAAAGCGGAGGTACAGGGCTACCAGGTATATTGCATGACACCTGATAAGGATTTCGGCCAGCTGGTATCCGAAAATATTTTTATCTACAAACCTGCACGCATGGGTAACGAGATGGAGATATTAGGCGTAAAGGAAATATTAGAGAAATGGGAAATTGAGCGCGTTGAACAGGTGATAGATATTTTGGGCCTTTGGGGCGATGCTGTCGACGGTATCCCCGGCATCCCCGGCATTGGTGAAAAAACTGCCAAGGCATTGATCAAACAATATGGCTCGGTTGAAGAGATCATCAGCCATAGCCACGAACTGAAAGGCAAGCAGCGCGAAAATGTGGAGCAATTTGCCGATCAGGGCATGATGTCGAAAAAGCTGGCTACCATCATCCTCAATGTTCCTGTTGAACTGGATGAAGAGGGCCTGGCAATGGGCCCGCCAAGCAAGGACCTGCTGGAGCCTTTATTTGCCGAGCTGGAATTCAGGACTTTAGGTAAACGGGTTTTTGGGGATGATTTCAGCATAACGGAAACACGGGCCGCCGGCTTTCAAACGGATTTGTTTGGCGCCCCTGTTGATGATAGCCGCCCGGTTTTGGCGGTCGATATGCAGGATATTTACGAACCGCCTGTTGCGGCAGACGCTAAAAACATCCATAACGTAGCACATGAATACCATTTAGCAGATACACCTGAAAAAAGGAGAGCGCTTATTGAAATCCTCGCGCAGCAAAAAAGTTTCTGTTTTGATACGGAAACCACCGGCACGGATGCCAATGATTGTGAATTGGTAGGGCTATCCTTCGCTATAAAGCCCGGCGAGGCATGGTATATCCCGGTTCCCGCAGACCAGGAAATAACCCAGGGGATAGTAAATGAGTTTAAACCAGTGCTGGAAGATGCTGGTGTAGGCAAAATTGGCCAGAACCTGAAGTTTGATATTTTAATGCTGAAATGGTATGGCGTTGAAGTAAAAGGCCAACTTTTTGATACCATGATGGCCCATTACGTCATTGACCCCGATACCCGCCACGGTATGGATGTGCTTTCTGAAAATTATTTGAATTACAAACCGGTATCCATAACTGAACTCATTGGTGCAAAAGGCAAAAACCAGGGCAGCATGCGCGATGTGGAGATCGAAAAAATAAAGGAATACGCCGCCGAGGATGCTGACATCACCTTGCAATTGAAAACCATTTTCGAGCCCAAACTAAAAGAAGTTGACAGCGAAAAACTCGTTAACGAAATTGAAAACCCGCTGATCTATGTGCTGGCCGATATGGAGTACGAAGGCGTTTTGATAGACCACGAAACGCTGAAGGAATTTTCAAAAGAACTGGAAACAGATATCGCCAAATTCGAAAAAATCATCTTTGAAAAAGCAGGGGTACGCTTTAATATCGCGTCGCCAAAACAGTTGGGCGAGGTGTTGTTTGAAAAACTGATGCTCGATCCCAAAGCAAAAAAAACCAAAACAGGCCAATACCAAACCGGTGAAGATGTATTGATGGGGCTTGCCGCCAAAAGTGATATTGTAAGAGATATCCTTGATTTTCGCCAGCTGCAAAAGTTAAAATCAACCTATGTGGATGCGCTGCCGACCATGGTAAACCGTAAAACCGGCAGGGTGCATACCTCCTACAACCAGGCGGTAGCGGCAACCGGGCGTTTAAGCTCCAATAACCCCAACCTGCAAAACATTCCTATCCGCACCGAGCGCGGGCGGGAAGTAAGGAAAGCATTTATTCCGCGGGATAGCGGGCATACCCTAGTATCTGCGGATTATTCGCAGATAGAATTGCGCATTATTGCGGAGATCAGCAAAGATGCCAACATGATGGAAGCTTTTGTGCAAAACCTCGACATCCACACAGCTACCGCTGCCAATGTGTATGGCATCAGCCTGGGGGAGGTAACCAGTACCCAGCGCCGTAATGCCAAAGCGGTAAACTTTGGCATTATTTACGGGCAGTCGGCTTTTGGTTTATCGCAAAGCCTGGGGATCCCCCGCAAGGAAGCCGCCGAGATAATTGATAATTATTTCGCACAGTTCCCCGGTATCAAAAGTTATATGGCGGATACCATGAACTTTGCCCGCGAAAACGGGTATGTATGCACACTGATGGGCCGCCGCAGGTACCTGCGCGATATTAATTCAGCCAATCAAACGGTACGTGGTTTTGCAGAGCGAAATGCCATTAATGCGCCGATACAAGGTTCCGCTGCCGACATGATAAAAATAGCGATGATCAATATCCACCGCGAATTTAAAGCCCGCAACCTGGATGCCCGCATGACCATGCAGGTGCATGATGAGTTGGTGTTTGATGTACCACATCACGAGGTGGAAATTGTAAAACCCATCATTATGGAGAACATGAAAAATGCCATCAAAACTACCGTGCCCATTATGGTGGAGATTGGCACAGGGGTGAACTGGCTGGAGGCACATTGAGGTGGTGGCAGCGTAGGGTTAAGAAATTGATTAATAAAAATTTGCAGATCAAAGCGTAAATCTCCAGTGGTGATCTTTGTCACGTAAATGGTTTGTGTAACAAGATGGGATTGCCTCATCATACTCCGCCAATAGGCCGGCTGGCTTCTTGCGATGACAGTTTTGGGCTAAAAAACGATATAACATATTTACATTTCCATAAAAAATATTGTCAAAAAGCGCATTTTTATGAAGATTTACTAAAGAAAGTAACCTTTAAATTCTAATTTCAAAATCAACAGCCCCGCCCGCTGAACAATTAATAAAAATAATTTTTTAAAAATTATATCAGGACACATTTGTTTATTTGATGGTTACTTTGCTTAAATTGAGCCAATAATATTTTTGATGAGAGTTTTTCACCTGAGTGCCGAATGTTATCCAGTTGCCAAGGTTGGCGGTCTTGCCGATGTGGTGGGCGCGTTGCCTAAATACCAAAACCTGTTGGGTTTAAAGGCAGCTGTTGTTATGCCTTATTACAACCGCCGGTTTGTACAGGAAAATCATTTTGATACCGTTTTCCAGGCCTCAACCCTGCTGGGTACCCGCCGTTTGTATTTTGAGATACTAAAAGAGAGAACCGATAAACTGGGTTTTGAATTGTACCTGGTAAAGATCCCCGGTTTAATTGACCGGGAAGAAGTTTACCAATACCCTGATGAAACGGAACAATTCATCGCCTTCCAGATCGCTTTTCTCGACTGGATCAGCTATTCGCAGCAAACGCCCGACCTGATCCATTGTCATGATCACCACTCGGGGCTGGTTCCATTTTTATTACAACATTCAAAACTGTATACCCGGCTGGCAAATGTGCCAACCATCCTCACCATACATAACGGGCAATACCACGGCGCTTTCGGATGGGATAAGCTGTCGTACCTGCCTGAAATAGACATCACCAAAACGGGCCTGCTGGATTGGGGCGGAACCATTAACCCGCTGGCTTCAGCGGTAAAATGCTGCTGGCGTTTTACCACCGTATCTCCAAGTTATTTGCAGGAGCTTTCAATCAGTTCCAACGGCCTGGAATATTTATTTTACCTTGAGCGGGCAAAAGGATGCGGCATTATTAATGGGATTGACACGGAGATATGGGACCCCAATAAGGACCCAATGATCCCGCATAAATTCTCCATCAAACAAATAACCAAAGGGAAACAGGCCGATAAACAAGCCCTTTGCGAAAGGTTTGACTTTACGCCTGAAAAACCGTTGATATCATTCATTGGCAGGCTTGTTTTTGAAAAAGGCGCCGACATTTTGCCGGCCGCGCTTGAAAGAAGCTTTAACGAGCATCCGGGCAAATTTGATATGCTGATTTTGGGAGCAGGCGAAAAAGGTGTTGAAAATGCCCTGCTACATTTAAAGACAATTTACCACGAACAGTGCAATGTTTTTATCGGTTACGATGAAGCCTTGGCGCACCTGATCTATGCCGGGTCAGACTTTTTATTGATGCCTTCAAGGGTTGAGCCTTGCGGGCTTAACCAGCTGTATGCCCTGCGCTACGGAACTTTACCCATGGTGAGGAGCACTGGCGGTTTGAAAGATACTGTTATCGATTTTGGCGATGAAGGCGGCTATGGTATCAGCTATAATAATGCCAGCATTGATGATATTTGCGATGCGATAAGCCGGGCCTTAACGCTCTTCGAAAACACTAAACACGTACAACATTTGCGAAAAATAATGATGGCACTCGATTTCTCCTGGGATCGTTCAGCCAAAGAGTATATAAACCTTTATGAAAGCTTAAATCCAATAATATGACCTCAAAAGTAATTTGCATTGTACTTGGCGGTGGCCAGGGAAGCCGGTTATCTCCGTTAACCGCAACACGTTCAAAACCAGCTGTTCCTATTGCAGGTAAATACAGGCTGGTGGATATCCCTATTTCAAATTGCCTTAATTCGGGTATTCACCGGATTTACGTATTAACGCAATTTAATTCGGCATCGTTAAATAAGCACATCAAAAACACTTACCATTTTAGCAGTTTCAGCGAGGCTTTTGTTGACATCCTGGCCGCTGAGCAAACGCCCTCAAGTGTGGCCTGGTACCAGGGAACCGCTGACGCGGTGAGGCAGAGTTTGCATCACCTTGCCGTACATGAATTTGAATATGTACTGATCCTTTCAGGCGACCAGCTGTACCAGATGGACTTTGAGGCGATGATTAATGAGCATATTGAAAAAAATGCAGAAATCTCCATTGCCACCATCCCGGTTCATGCAAACGATGTGCCTGGATTTGGCATATTAAAAACGGATGAAAATAGCATGGTTTCTGCATTCGTTGAAAAACCGAAAACCAATTTCGAAAGCTGGGCATCGGAAGTGAGCCCGCAAATGGCCGCAGAGGGCAGGGTTTACCTGGCATCAATGGGGATTTACCTGTTTAACCGCAAACTTTTATATGACCTTTTGCAGGGAAATGAGCGCACGGATTTTGGTAAGGAAATTATACCACAGTCCATCACGGATCATCGCGTATTAAGTTACCAGTACGAAGGTTACTGGACAGACATCGGTACCATCCCTTCATTTTTTGATGCTAACCTTGGCCTGACAGATGATATCCCGCAATTTAATTTGTTTGACAAGCACCCGATATACACCCGGGCACGTATGTTGCCGCCGTCAAAAATGTCGGGGACCCACGTGGATAAAGTGATCATCGCCGATGGTTGTATCATCAATGCCAGCCACATTACCCGGTCCGTTATCGGCGTTCGTACGCGTCTCGGTTTCGAAACCATTATTGAAAACTGTTATGTGATGGGTAGCGATAATTACCAAACCCTTGAACAGATCGAGGAATCGCATTTAAGCCAGACACCCTTAATGGGCATTGGCGACCGGTGCCATATCAAAAACGCTATTATCGACAAAAACACTTATATAGGCGATGACGTTCAAATAAATTGCGGCGAAAAGCTGGAGAACGGTGATTACGGCCCTTACGTGGTTCAGGATGGTATCGTGATTGTTAAAAAAAGAGCGGTTATACCAAACGGAACGGTAATATAATTTCAGATCTCGAATATTCGATTTCGGATTTAGTCAATAACATAGTTGAATTAAGAGGATTGGCTTGATAAATGTGGATTGTTCAAATCATCATTTATCAAGCTGATTCAACTTATTCCTGAGCACTTCTATAGATTCCTTTTGCCGGGAGATAATAACTTGCATATAACCAGTCCATACAATGGTTAGCGGATAGCCGTATTGTCCGCCTTTCCATAAACCAGCAAATTAAACAGCAGTAACAAAACAAAAAAGCTCCCCGCAAAACCGGGGAGCTTTTTTGTTTTAAATAGTTAAGCTGCCCCCTATGGGAAGCAACGATAAATTAAGACCTGCTTTTTCAAACTTTTCGCTCACTTCGTTTTTATCGATTTTAATAACCGGAAACGTATCGTAATGCATCCCTATAACATTTTTGCAGTTGACGAAGCCCGCCGCTTTTATGGCATCATCTGCACCCATGGTGTAGTTGTCGCCGATAGGTAAAATTGCGCAATCAAGATTTTCATCGGCCAGCAGTTTCATGTCAAATGTGAGCGCGGTATCACCTGCAAAATAAAGCTTTTTCCCTTCAGAAATGATCACAAAGCCGGCCGGGTTACCGCCATAAGCGCCATCCGGCATTGAACTGGAATGTAGCGCGTAAACCATTTTTACCCTGCCGAAATCAAAATTAAAGCCACCGCCGAAATTCATACCATGCACGTTGTCGATCCCTTTGTTATTTAACCAGCCCGCGATATCGGCAATGCAAATAACCTTCGCTCCGCTGTTTTTTTGAATCGGTTCCAGATCGGCCATGTGGTCGCCATGCCCATGGGAAAGCAAAATGTAATCAGGTTTTAAGCTATTGATATCAATTGCCGCCGCCAGGGCATTGTGAGAAATAAAAGGATCAAAAAGTAATTTTTTGCCGCCAGTTTCCACCTCAAAAGAGGAATGGCCATAATAAGTGATTTTCATACAGATAGGATCTTTTGTTTAAATATCGAATAAAGAATATTAAATTTAGATTATCGATTGAACAAATTCGACGCTTCAAAATTCGTTATTCGGCATCCAATATTCAAAAACTTTGTGTACCCTGTTTGTAAAGTTTTTAAAACATTCCGCCAAGCCCGCCAAACATTTCTTTGGTCATCGCGGCCATTTCAGTCTGGCTTACATTGTCCGCCTGTTCCATAGCCTTATTTATCGCGATGATCAGCAGTTCTTCCAATTGCTCTTTATCGCCCTCGTTAAAAAGGTGATCGTCAATTACAATGGATTGAACCACTTTATTCCCGTTAGCAGTAACAGAAATTTTGCCGCCCTCAGCAACGCCGGTTACGGTAATGGCATCCAGCCTCTTTTTTACTTCGCCCGCTTTTTGCTGGGCCTGCATTAGTTTATCAAACATATTTCTGATGTGCGTATGTGCAAATGTGCAGATTATTTTGATGATTGGGCAGTATCGATTAATTCTTCATCTGCACATCCACGCATCTGCATATCTGCACATTAATCATCACTCGTATCTCCATTACCTTTATAGGCGCTCTTTCTAACGATTGGCATACCGGCTGCGTTAAAAAGATCATCCAATTTTAGCAAACTCCCGTTTGAAAGGTTTGACAGCAATACAATGGTGATATCATCCTTAATATCCCGTAAGTAAATATGCCTGAAACCATGCCACCAGCCGGTATGATAGATCACCTGTTTGCCTGGTGCTTCAAAAATCCGCCAGCCATAGCCATAACTAAAATGGCCATGCAGCATTGGGTTACGCGGAACATAAGCAGAGTCCATAGTGGCCTGTTTTAGCAGTCGGCCCTGGCGCAACGCTCTGTCGTATAAATATAGGTCGCCAACAGTGCTGTAAATGCCTTTATCCCCTACAGGGCCATCCAGGAAGTTTTGCGCTACCGAATAACGCCATTGTCCCCTGTCGTGCCCTACCACATCAACCGGGATTTTTTCGTAAACCGCTTTTGAATAAACGGCAGTATGTGCCATTCCAGCCGGGATAAAAATATGTGTTTTCACGAAATCAGCGTAGGACTGACCGGTAACTTTTTCAATAATGGAGCCCAGCACCATAAAGTTGGAGTTATTGTATAAAAAGCGTTTGTCGGGCTTATTAAACGGGCGCGGTTTATATTGGGCAATGAGCGCCATTTCCTGTGCATTGGTAAGGCCTTTGCGTTGGTCACGGTGTTCAGCGCGGTACAAATCATCGGTAAAATAAACATAGTTCATCATCCCCGAGCGATGGGTAAGCAACAAACGAATGGTAATACCATCGTACGGAAAATCAGGGAAGTATTTTTTTACGTCATCATTTAACGAAAGCTTACCTTGTTCCATCAGCATCAGTATGGCGGTGGAGGTAAATGTTTTGGTAACGGATGCCAGCTCAAACTGCGAGTTGATATTTAATTCTTTGCGGCGCAGGTAATCGGCCCAGCCAATGGCATTTTCGTAAATAATTTTGCCATGTTTGGCCACAAGAACGTTACCATTAAAAGCCCGCGTACGGTGCAATTGCTCCATTACGGCATCAATCTTTTTATCGGCATTTTTGGGGTCGTAGGCCAGCAGGGCTTTGGTATCCATCGGGCCGGCAGGCTTAACGGGCTCACTATCTTTTTTATTTTTATTTGCACCCGACGTACAGGAGCTTAAAGAAAACAAGCAGATGGCAGAAATTAAAACAGCTTTATACACAAATCTCATAAATAAATATCCCACACATTAGAACGGATGCAAAAATTAGAAATTATACCCGCATGTTTAACATAATGTTTTAATTATTTTCAATTTGGTTAACATCTGATTAAATTTAACCATGAAATCGTTTCGCTTTTTCCTGGTATTCTTTGTTTTAATGGTAATTGCTAAAGCCGGCTTTGCCCAGGATCCGGTTGATGCCCAATCACTCACAAAAGAAGCAGTACAACTGAACAAGGGCGGAAAATATAGCGAGGCTGTCGACAAATATACCCAGGCTTTAAAACTGGATCCGGAGAATATTTATGCGAATTATGGCATGGCTTTTTCCCTGCTGGCGTCAGAGAGGGGAAAGGAAGGTATACCATATTTACAAAAAGTTATTAACTCCAACAGTTCCATCACCATTTGGGCTTATGACCTTTTGGGCAGCATCTATGATAAAGAACACGATTCGGCCAAAGCCATTGAAGCCTTTAAGGCGGGCTTAAAACTCGACCCTAAATACCAGAGCATTTACTACAATTTAGGGCTGGTTTATTTTAGAGATAGAAATTATGCCGGGGCGGAAAAATGCGCTATCGAGTCGATGAAGCTGGACCCCAAACACGCCAGCACCCAGCGCATGTACGCCCTGGTTTGTTTTCATCAAAATAAAAGGGCCAATGCTTTGCTGGGTTTATGCAGCTTTATCCTGCTTGAGCCTAACACCACCCGAACTACGGAGGCGTATGGAAACATAACACACATTTTACAGGGCGGTATTTTAAGGCCGCCCGCCGGCACACCCGTGCTAATGGTGGATGCTAACAGTATCGCCTTGAACAACGCCATCACTAAAGCCATTGCTGATGCAAATAAAAAGAAATACTCCACCCCGGCCGACCAATTAACCGCGCAGTTAACCAATATTTTTACCGCCATTGGCCAATTAGCCGATAAACAAAATGCTGATCCTGCGTTCAGAAAATACTTTGCCGATTATTTCTACCAGTTGGCGCAATCACCCGATATGCCGGCCTTTGCCAGGATGCTCAATCCGGGGAACGCCGAAAGCGCCAAATGGATTAGTGATCATCCACAGAATATGAATGATTTGGATGAGTGGGTGAAAACAACGGAAAGAAGCTTTTGAACTTTTTGTCTTTATTAACCTATCTTTATTAAAATCCATTTCATGAAAAACCTCATCCTTGCACTATTAGTTTTCACTTCGGGCATTGTATTTGGCCAGGACAAAATAAATATCACACTGAAAAAACAGCTGGATAGCATTATGATTCTTGAAACGCGCCGACATGATTTACATCCTTTGATTGATCCTTTAAAAAGGGATACCACCGTTCAAGGCTATTCTGCGAACGACCAAGTGCTTTATGCGAAGATTTGGAAGGAGCAGGATCGCATTGATTCCTTGAATGTTGTCTTTGTGGATAGCATATTTAAGATTTATGGCTACCCTGGCAAAACGCTTGTAGGACCCGGCACTATAGAAGTGGCCTGGTACGTGATTCAGCACGCCAATGATAAATTCAAATATATGCCTGTTATAAAAAAAGCGGCGGAAAATGGTGAGCTCTTTTACAAATATTATGCGATGATGGTTGATCAGCAGTTGGTAAGCCAGAAAAAAGAACAGATATATGGTACACAGGCCGTATGCAGTAAACCTCACGGTTCGCAGGAATATGTTTGCTTTATATGGCCAATAAAGGATGCGGAAACGGTAAATGAACGCCGTAAGAAGGCCGGGCTGGAATCAACTGTTGAGGAAAATGCTAAAGTGATGCACATTACCTACAAGGTTTTGAAATTAGCTGATATACAATAAAGGATGATCTTAAAATTATCTTCTTAAGAACACGGATGACAGATCATCCACAGTATATGAATGATTTGTATGGGTGGGTAAAAACGACGGAGAGGGGTTT
>NZ_CAIWNH010000477.1 GCF_903913935.1 uncultured Mucilaginibacter sp. | reverse complement strand
TGTTCTAACAGTTTCTTACAAGGTGTCTTAACAGGCTCTTAATCCATTTTTTATAAGGAAAAATTATCATGGCATTTACAATTACCCCTTTAGCTGGGATTGACCTTTACAATACAGCCCAAGTAAATCCAAATTCTGCTGGTACTAACGTGCCAACATTTGGCCCTACTGGTGCTGAAGTATTTGGTTCTGACGGCTTCCGTTATGTTTTTGCACAAGCAGGCGCAGCAATTTGAGCATCGACAGCAACTTGCTCAATTAACGCATCAACTTTTGTAGCAACACCATCAGCAGGTACATACTTATCAGGTGCTTCAATGGCATCAGGTGATTATGGTTGGTTTAGCAAAGCAAGTGTTTGAGGTAATTGAGTAGTTCGAGTATTTTACTTTCAAATTGCCCCGCTTGATTTCTGTCTAATTCAAATTCAAAACCACTCGTTTTATAAACAAATGACGGGAGTTTTTTTGGCGGCCGCATATCTCCCTTTTGCCATGTAGATGTTGCAGGTAATGTGGTTTTTGAAAGAATTTTATCTAGATCCAGATGATTTGACGTCACCCTTAGTAAAACAATACCTGACGCTGTTATGTCAATTCCAATTAATTCAATGACTGGATCAACTTCGAAGTAATGCGTATAATAAAATTTACTTCCCTTTATTTTAAAATAAACAGCATAGCCGCTGTCAAGATATTGTATCCTCGTTATCAAAGGCTTGCCATCCTCTGTAGCAATTTCTAAAACGTCAAGAAATTGTTGAGTGCTGCCCCATGTTCTCTCTTCGAATTCCCTAATGGATATTTCGATAAATTTATCAATCAGTTCATGGCTGATGTTTTCCTCATTATAAGTCGAATTTTTCAAGTTGTTTCAAGAGTGTTTCAAAATCCTTTGGATACGGGGCATGAATGGTTACCGGCTCGCCGTTCAGCAATTTAAAGGTTACTTCGTAAGCATGCAGGGCAAAACGTTTCATAATGGGCTGTTCTTCCTGGTCTTTGCCCAAATGGTATTTACGTTTGATCTTTGAAAGGAAAACCGGCTGTCCTTTATACATTTCGTCGCCTGCAATGGACGCGCGTTGAGTGGCCAGGTGGATGCGGATCTGGTGCATGCGGCCGGTAACCGGGCGACATTCTACAAGGGTATAGTGTTTAAAATATTTTAACGATTTAAACCATGTTTCGGCCCGTTTGCCTTCCTGGCGGCTGATGGTTACATTCCCTTTGCCTACGTTTAATATAGGTAAGTCAACCAGCAGGTCCTCAAAAACGTGGGTACCATCAATAATGGCATGGTATACTTTTTTTACCTGACGTTTTTCAAACTGCATGGATACAAAACGATATGCTTCCGGGTTTTTAGCTATAATAAGCGCCCCTGAGGTTTCTTTATCCAGGCGGTGACAGATCTGCGCGTCATCCGAATAGGCTTTGGCCAGTCGCAGCATATTGACATCCCCGCCTTCGCGTTCATCCAGCGAACTGATAAACGGCGGTTTGTTCACCACAATAATATCATCATCTTCAAATAAAATCAGGTCGGCAAATTTTGGAAACTTCATAGCCTGCAAAAATACGGTTATTAATACGGATAAAATAACCATAGCTTAAATTTAGAACGTCGTATGGATCAATGACCAAAAAAATATACAGTTTTATTGCTGCAACCTGTTCAAGGCCACCAGCCCCGGGGCCAGGTATGCTGTAATAGGATGACTAAAACCAGTGGAACAGAATTTGATAAGATGGATAAAAAACATATTCATCTAAAAAAAAACAATGAGCACAAATTCAACCAAACCTGAAGAAAAGGGATTTTTCGAGAAGGTAAAAGAAACTATTGAGGAGTTTTGGGATGGTACCAAAAATAAAGCAGAGGATGTAAAGGATGCTGCCGAAGATACCTATGAGCACTTAAAAGATAAAATTGTTTCACAAAAACCAGTGGCAACAAAAAAGGCCACAGCTGTAAAAAAAGCTATTTCAAAGAAAACAGCTGACGTTGCTGCCAAAGCAAAAACAGCTGCGACTGAAATTAAGGCAAAGGCGGAAACTAAAGCAAAAGCAATTACTGCTAATGCTAAAGAAGTCATTTTCACGGTGGTCTTACCGATGACCTTCAGTTTGCCTTTATCGGCGGCTTCGATGCTGACGGGCATGGCGATCTTGTTCGTC
>NZ_CAIWNH010000476.1 GCF_903913935.1 uncultured Mucilaginibacter sp. | reverse complement strand
TCTTCAATAATTTCACTCAACCTGGTAGTGTATCGCCGGCTTAAATGGTCCTGTTTCATTGCCCATTCCGGATTTAAACCTTGGGCGGATGATTTAACAGTGTCGCGGCCATTCAGCCTGTTTACGCGGTCAACTTGATTGATGAGTGCTATTTCCTTTTTCCTGGATTCTCTGTAGAACAAATTTAGGGTGCCATCACTTTTATCCCGGATGTCTGTCAACATGATCCCAACGCGCTTATAGGTATAACCATTCCGGTAAATGGCATGCAAGCCTTGAATCGCTCTTTTGATGAGATATGGGGGGTAATCCGTTGGTACATCACAAACGGTATGGATTACTGGGGAGTATTGTTTATCTGTTTTTGAAAAGTGGTTGGTACCTAACCATACTTCCATGCCTCCGGCTACACAATTTTGCTTCCGTAGCTTTTCTGTTACACGGGCTGTATAATTTGCCAGGGCCTCCGCGATGGGTTCAAACTCTGTTTGAAATTTTCCAAAGCTTTTTTGTGAAGCTATATTTTGTTTACCGGGCATTATCAACTCTAACGGGATACAGCTGATCCCCTGCAACTCATAAACGGTTCGTTGTACTACAACACTAAAGTTTGCTTTTACCCAATTGGTATCCACCAGGGACAGCTCATAAGCCGTAAAAATACCCTTTGCTTTTAGTTTGGCGGTGATCCTGCCACCGATACCCCAGATGTCATTTATATCTGTTGCTGTTAATGCAGCTATCCGTTTTTCTTCACTGTCAATAACATATACCCCTATGTCTCTGTATTGCTTTTTTGCTATCCGGTTGGCAAGTTTTGACAATGTCTTTGTTTTTGCTACCCCAATGGAAACCGGCACCCCTGACCAGGTACTTATGCTGTCACGGGCATCTTTGAGGTAATCAAATAGATTACGGTATTTTAAGCCCTCACAGCTAACAAAAGACTCATCAATGCTATAATCCTCCACCTGATTAAAAAACTGCCTGATGGTGGTTTTTATCCGCCTGGACATGTCGCCATAGAGAGTGTAATTACTGCTAAAGCCTTTGATTTGATGTTGCTCCATCAGCTTCCTGATCTCGAACAAAGGCACGGCCATCCCAATACCTAATGCTTTGGCTTCTTCACTCCGCGCGATGACAGCGCCATCATTGTTGCTAAAAACAATTACTGGCTGGTCTTTTAATGATGGATCAAATACACGCTCACAGCTGGCATAAAAATTATTACAATCAATAATGCCAATCATTGGAACGGTTTTTAATATTTTGGATCACAAAGGTTACAACTCCCCAGATTCTGAAATCGGTGAGCTCATTGATGATGATAGGCTCGAAGCTACTATTAGCTGACATTAACCGGATGCCTTTCCTATCGCGATGAAGGATCTTTGCATTAAACTCCCCATCAATGGCACATACCACCAGATCCCGGTTATTGGGTTTTAAGGATTTATCAATTACCAGGATATCGCCTTCATAAATGGTGATATCTTTTAAAGATGATCCCTTTACCCTGCCCAGGAATGTGCTGGCAGCATTGCTGATACAGATATCATCCAGGCTTAATATTTCTTCTAAATAATCATCCGCTGGCGATGGGAAACCTGCCTGAATGGTGGACAGAAATAGGGGTAGGTCTGTAACGGACTTTTTTAAGTTGAATAATTCAATACTATCTTTGAGCATAACTGCACAAAAATGCTAATTATATTAGTATTTAAATAAAAACATTTCACTGAAATAATTTTACTGTGTTATTGTGGCTTGGTTTGGGCTTTAGTTATTGAAATCAACAGTTAAATAGATTAGTGTTATATTTGCAATTCATATGGCGAGCATCTACGCTTGCCTTTTGTGATAAGGTTTAGGTTAAAGCCCCCAAGCTGCGAGAGTAAGGGTGTTTTTATTTTTGCCAAATTACTGTTGTTGTTTATAACTATTTAGGTAAGGAAATGTGGTTTGCTATTACCTTCGCAGCAATGA